>JACRDE010000550.1 GCA_016212935.1 Desulfomonile tiedjei
ACTGAACTGGATCATTGACAGACAAGAACTCAATAAAAAAACTTGCTCTATCCCTACCAAAATATGAGAAAATACCCCCGCTCTCTGACAGCCTCGGAGGACAACCCTTTTCGGACAAAACTTTTGGCAGAGACTATATGACGAAGCTTTGAAGTTGTTTTCCAAAGCTTCTCACAAGGGCAGTGCCAATGGCCAGTGGCGATTGGGAATGATGCACCAGCAGGGCCATGGCGTCCCGAAGGACTACTCAAAGGCCTTGGAGTGGTACAGTAAGGCGGCGGAAGGTGGTTCAGCCGGTGCTGAAAACAGCCTGGGATTACTCTATGTCCAGGGGCTGGGTGTGGCCAAGAATCCACGTGAGGCTGAAAAATGGTTCCGGAAAGCTGCTGAAAAAGGCAATCCCAGTGCGCAGCACAACCTGGGGTTGATGTATTTCAAGGGAGAAGGCCGTCCAAAAGACAACTCTGAGGCCACGCAATGGTTCCGGAAGGCAGCATCACAGGGGCACCAGGCTGCCGCCAAGAAGCTGGAGGAGTTGGAAGGCTCAGCCAAGAGGTGATTCCCGAATCATTCACAACTATGCATAATTTCTACGAATATGGCGAGACGGTTAAACGCCAACCGGTGGTGCAGCGCTTCAACCTATGAATCTGGAGCAATTCAGCGTGCGTCATACTCAATTCTGGGATCCCTTTTCTGGCCGGAAACGTGGATCTCACCGCAGCTCAAATGCACTGTTGCTGCGTCCCGCTGCCGTCCACGAACTAGGTAACTCTAAGGCCTTGACTCTGCTCTAGAACCAAGGGGACGACCAACTCCTCTGTTCCCGTTGGTTTGGTTCAGCATTCATGCTGCGAGAACCAAAACCAGTTCCTCCGCCCGGGGGTGTCCCTCTGGCCCCGATCGTGTTGGCACCGACAGTAGTGCTGTACACTAGAAATCCATTGATGAATGCCACGAAATATTCAGAGTATGAAGCATTGCCAGTGGATGCTATGTACCCAATGCATATTATCTGGGCTACCAAGAGGGCCAGCCATTTTGGGTTCCATCCGAAGGCAGATTGAATACCGCTGCATACCACATAGGTTATACCGCTAGAGCCAACCAATGTTCCCATGCTCTGAAAAGTAAAGAATTCTTTTGGTGCATCCATGTAGAATTCTCCTTATTGAGATAGGCATTGTCGGGGACGATTTCCTGTGGAGGATTCTGAGCCTTATCCAAGTTTGCCGACTGCGCTGCTTGGTTCAAGACTGGTGAGTTACTCCGGATTCTCTGCGCGAGAAGATGTAACAACGCCCGGCCCCTGGACCAAGCAGTTCAATCAATATTTCTTATATTACAACAGTGTCATTGCAGTCAATCACTATCTTGGTCCCGAAGCAGGCCATAGAGATCGTACTTACTTTTTAGATCGGTTTTTGCCTCCATAAGCTATGCGCCGACCTCAGCCCCCGGGAGAGGGTCACGGCGTCAGGTGGTAACGTATGAACGGCGTGCAGTGGGCTCCCATTCCGGCTGCAGATCGGAGGATCTGGAGTCCGAAATTCTCAGTGAGTGCAGGAACAAAATTCAGGCCACGGGTAATCTCCGTGGCATTTTTCATTTGGAAACAGCCGGTTCGGAGAACCAGGGGAGGACGAGAGATTGGTACGGTGTCCGCGGAATTGCCTCGAATTGGATAGATCACTCGCAGTCAATCTTTTTCAGAACAGCGTCATCTGATTCACTCTAGGCGGCCAAAATACGCCCAAGACCATCCACGTGTTGTACGGATGTCGAGTTCCCATAAAAAAATGCGTGTCTTTGTCGGAACCACATATCTCATCAAAGAATTTTCTCTTCACACTGAGAGCCGCCGCTTCGTCATCCCCTAGTCTTTCTGCCTCTTTCAGCCACAAAACGCCCATTTCCCAGTCGATCAAACTTGCTGTGTGAGGAGCCGCGCTGTCCTCGCATTCGAAAACGTAGACAAATTTGAATGGAATCTTTCTGAGCGTCTTCGGTGGCTCCCCGAAAAGCGGTAGTTGTTTAAATATTTCAAGCCACTTAGTGTCCCATTCTTCGTCTTCGGGTTGTATCTTAAGGTCTAGAACACGAGATGGGCGCACGAAGCCTAAGGACGTTCGCTCAGTATCATACAAGTGCCTAAGTTCAGTTAGCGAGTGAACTTGCACTTTTTCGAGAATCGCCTTTCTTGCCCTCCATCCGTGCTCTGTTCCGACACGAGGACCCGCGATACGGATGGATTTTAGGTTGGGTTTGCGGCTCTCTTTTCTCATATCATTCGAGGCCCCCTGAGGGTACAATGCAATCTTGATCCACTGATACTTGCCGAATTGCTGATCAGGAGGGAGATAGCGGTAATCGATGGGATACAATCTGACCCAGTGTCCTTCTTCCGTGATTCCGGCTGTGCAAATGACCTCGACATATTTCTGCGAAGGGCGAGGATAGGTCATGACAGTGATAAAAACATGGCATTCTTCACACGGGCCGTCCATTAGGTGATCCCCAGATGTATCACAGGCAAATTCGTTCGTTCAGAAATGAGTGTAGCCAGAATTGACCTGTGACAGACATTTGCGTCCGATTCCATGCAGACCAAAGTGGTAGATTTTTGGGTGACAAGCCTTGCCAACAAATCCAAGGATTGCGTCTTGTTCGCTAATACTCCGGAACGATAATGACCGAAGACTATTTCATAATCACGTAACGATTTCAGATCCATTCTATCGGATGCTGGGATTCCCAAGTCTGGGAATCCTCGATATTCAATGCCCAAATTCTCGCATAGCCGCGCGAGCGTACTCTTGTGAAAGCCGAAATTGCGGGACGAAGGGTTGTTTCTAACGTCAGCAAGTGCCTTTATTCCGCACTTCAGTACTCTGTTGAGAAAGGCATCTATTGAATTGCCTTGATAACCAATTGTGTAAACCGCTCGATCTGCCTGAGGTCTCACCTCAGCACGTCTGCTGAAATTTTCACTATTGACAGTGTACCAGGGATATCGTGAATAGACCGTATCGATCAACTCGTTAATGGTCATTCCCTTGTATCTGAGGATAATTCTGGCTATGTCCTGACATTCCCTAGGAGATTCCGCAGCAGCCTCATGGAGCGCGGACAGACTCCACCCTTTGGAACCAATCTCCTGTAGCAGTCCCCTTTTCATCAGTCCAAAAAGTTCTTGCTGCAAGAGAAAAGAATATGGTCCATACTTGTACGGCACAAAGGCATAGAAAGCCGCCCCCCCCCCCGAAGAAGTCTCTTGAGATAGCAGGAAGGACCATTTCATCAACTCAATCCTCGTGAGTGATCCGCCTGCCTTTTTCAACATGTAAAGTAGAGTGCGTTGTCGATTCAGCAATAGACCGCCTCCATCAACATTAGCTGATTATACCCACGCCAAATGATTCGTCAACTACTTAAATCATGATATGTATAATGCTAATTTCATAATACTTGTAGATTACATCTAGTTTTTCAAGCTCCATATTATTGATTGCTAAACAAATAGTTCTGCACCAAATTTGCACCCTTGGGTACGCGAAGCTCCTGATTTATTTAGCAATGAGGCAAGGGGCTGCACCAGTAAAGTAGTTGGGTTTTTATACTGTCCCTCTATTTGTTCCCGCTTAGGCATCCGAAGATCGGGAGCTCGAATCTCTCGGGGGCACCAGAAATCATTAAGGAATCAGGATAAGCTACATGTTCTTTCTTTGGTGTCTCTTGACATGACGTCGAGGATCTTTACTCGCACGATACGTTCTTTCTTATTCTGTCTTTAGCTTCCTCCCAGGCAGAGACAGTAGCCTTCCCCGCGGCTAAGGCTTCCTCACGGTCCTCAAGGACTTGCTCATGCCAATGTGGTGATTCAAGCGTCTTGTCGTGTTGAGCCAGGTCGTCCCAGATAGCTTCCATGAGATCGAGCTTTTGAGCAAGTGTAAGTTCCGATAGCGGTAGATCAACTCTTTCCATAATGCTTCCTTTGTTGAGGTGTCGGCATCACGAGCCGGTCGTCCGGGGGCCGATAAGCCTTTGGAGGATTCGAACCGACAAGCGTGGCATCTTTGGGGACCGTCTAGTGCCGTAGTATGAAAAGTCTCCGATCCAAATATAGAATAACTCGATCGCAAGGATTCCGCTAGGGTTCTTCGCGTCCTTCGGTAAGATCCGTGGTTCTGTGTGACGGGGACCCCGTTACCTCTATAGGTCACAGACATTTTGCATCGACTCCTCAGAATCGCAGCGCACGGATTCTTCATTTTAGCTTTGAAACCTTCTGATTCCACCAAGACACGAGCCCCCCGTGCTCCTACAGCCTGAGAGATTGTCGCTGAGTCTGCACAAGGCGGGTAGCCCCCGGAAGAGTCTAGATGAGTGGTGGTAATGCACCAACAGTAAGTACATTAATTTACAGGCTAGTTTCCTGTGGGTGCAGTCAGTTGGGTTCATATCACCCAACACAACAGAGCGGTTTGCGTCGCTCGTAGATCCACCGAATCGCTTTGTTGGGAAAATGCTGCTTGTTATCAATTAGTTAAATTGGTTCTCGCGATTGATGGCAGTGGCACGTGAATTGCAAAACCATCGCGCACTCCTTCATTGAGAAGAGAGGTTGTGGTGTGAGTTTTGGACTGACGTCCGGGCGAGGGGAACCGTCACGGCGCATCACAAGCGGAGGACCCCTCCATCCTCCATCTTGAACTCAGCAGCCTGCACCATGACTTCTCGCATGGAAGCGGTCACCTCTCCTTGGGAGAGAGGTGGCCGACCCTTTCTGTAACCCACGCTGGACCCTGGCAGACATGCAGCGGGAGCAGGAAAAGCGGCTAACTAATATGCGTGTGGCGACAAGTTTCATGGCTGATAATTCCGTCCGGAAAGTCCACTCGATATGCCGACGTGGAATCAGGGTTGCCCTCGTCGGTCCAGGCCGAGCCGGGCCAGCGATGGCGGACTTTTGGGTCGAACCGCAGCCACTGGATTTTTGGAACCTCAAAAAGACTTTCGTAAAGACGCCCCCATCAGACTTTTTTATTGGCTCACAATTCATCGAACTCTTTCTCCGGCAAGTCAGAGGTTCCGATGCTCGGCAACTCTCCAAGCGCCAGAGTTACGTTTGCCTCACTGCAGTAGTGCTCCTGTTCATTCCTTTCCCGAACTCTTCCCAGTTCGTAAGCGAAGACGCAAGACGATGCTCGTCAACACTTTGCAGTTGTGACTTGGACAGCGGAGTGTTGATTGTGGCTGTTGTGCAAACAGCCAGGTACCGGCGTTCCTGGTCGCAAGCACCAGAAACTCCGGGAAGAATAACCTTTTTCGTGATTGCCACAGGAAGGTCCCCTCCACAGGTTGGTTCCGGCCGAATCGCACTTTAGCAAAGAGCAGTACTTGTGCGCCTTCAGACGAGTAGTACCTGAAAATCGGCGAGGTTGCCACTTCGGGCAAGCCTCAAACGTGTTACTGACGGCACGACCTGAAATAGGTTCAGATACACTAACGAAACTTCGGTCAGGAACGTCACTTTTTTGACTGCGCATCTGTATGAATCTCATCATGAAACGTTGCGGTCCTCAGCGAATAACAGCGAATGGATAGGTTTGTACTCTCGAACCGGTTGGCTTGGGCCATTGCGATTGAGTCGGAATGCCTGAGCATGACAGTAGCTGTGAAGCTCTTCTGAGAAAGGAAGGAGAATACAACGTGGCGCAATTGAACAAGGCGGCTTCCTCATTGACCCGAGAAGATTGGGGTGCAATAGCCAAGAATGCCAAGTTTCGGGAACTCTCCCGAAGGAAGATGTCTTTCCTCATCGGATGGTGGTTGTTTTCTACGTTATTCTATTTCTGTCTCCCGATCGCTGCCGGTTATACGACCTCACAATCCGACTTCTTTAACAAGCAAATCATCGGACACATTCCTCTCCTGTACCTGTTTGCACTATCCCAATACGCAGTTTGCCTCTTCATCGCCATCTATTACGACTACTGGGCAAACAGAACTGCTGACAGGCTCACCAGAGAATTGTTGGACGAGCTGAGACTCAGATAGGAGGACGAGCCGGATGAAGAGAATAACTTGTGTAGTGATCGCATCGCTGTGCCTGGGATTTTTGATCGGCGCCGTGGGGCCGGATACCACATATGCCGGTCCAGAGACCACGATAGGCAATCTGGTGGTGGCTCAGACCGCTGCCGCACCGACCAGCACGAAGGCCAACAAGGCTCTGACTCTGGGGATGTTCATCTTGATCATCGCAATTACCCTTTGTATCGTATTCTGGGCGGCGCAGAGAACCAAGACCACAGCAGACTTCTACGCGGCCCGCTCTTCTATCACAGCCTACCAAAACGGCTGGGCAATCGCGGGCGATTACATGTCTGCCGCCACCTTTCTGGGCATGGCTGGGCTTATCTCACTAAACGGGCTTGACGGGTTTCTGTATCCCACCGGCTGGATGGTAGCCTTCGTGACTGTGCTCCTGGTCATGGCAGAACCATGCAGAAACTCAGGGAAGTACACCATGGGTGACGTTCTCTGCTTCAGATCGTCTCCCAAGCCGGTCAGAGCTTGTGCTGCGATCACTACCCTCGCAGTATCCACGTTTTACCTGACAGCGCAAATGGTGGGGGCAGGAAAGCTCATGGAGCTTCTGGTGGGGATACCCTACACATTGTCCGTTGTGGTAGTAGGATGCTTGATAATCGTTTACGTAATTTTCGGAGGAATGATAGCCACCACCTGGGTTCAGATCATAAAAGCGGCCCTTCTGGTAGGTGGAGGTGTCGTGCTTTCCATACTAGTTCTCGCAAAGCTGGACTTCAATCCGGTAAGGCTTTTTGACGAAGTAGCAACGAGCCCCCAAATTCAAGAGTGGGTGCGAATTAAACACATGCAGCAGGCAGTGCCTCAGCCAGGATTCGATTATGGGCAGAGATTCCTGGAGCCCGGGCTGTTCCTGAAGAACGTATGGGATCAGGTCTCTCTCGGGATGGCCACTTGCCTGGGCACTGCAGGAATGCCGCACATCCTCATGCGCTTTTTCACCGTGCCGGATGCCCAAGCTGCACGCAAATCAGTAGTGGTGTCCATGTTCCTTATCGCAACTTTCTTCATTCTCACGACAGTCATGGGTTATGGCGCGGCCCTCTTCTTGACTCCGCAGGGGATTGTTGCAGTAGATCCTTCCGGAAATATGGCCAACCCGCTGTTGGCTCGTTACCTGGGCAACTGGTTCCACCCACTCTTTGGGGACTTCCTCCAGGCCTTTGTCTGTGCTGTGGCTTTTGCTACCATCCTGGCTGTGGTGTCCGGTCTGGTGCTTGCCTCTTCGGCTGCGATTTCTCACGACATTTACACGAACGTGATCAAGGATGGTAAGGCGGAACAGACCGAGCAAATAAAGGCTGCCAGGATCACCTCAGCCGTCGTGGGGACTGCGGGAGTGCTAATCGCGCTGGCTGCGGAAACGCAAAACGTGGCACACCTCGTGGCTCTGGCTTTTGCAGTTGCCGCTGCAGGCAACCTGCCTACAGTTGTGCTTTCCCTCTTCTGGAAGAAGATGAGTACTGCCGGGATCTGCGCCGGATTGTTGGTCGGAACATTTGTCGGCATAGGTCTTGTGTTGGTTTCGCCCAACGTTCAGTATCCCAAGCTTATTGCCGCAGCCGATCAGAAGATCATAACAACCCTGGAAAAGAAGCAGACTGAGGGCGTAACTCTTAGCGATAAAGATAAAGCGTCCCTGGAAAAAGCCAAGGTATCCTATGAGAAGAACAAAGACGGCACCTCTATAGTAGGGCTTGACAAGCCACTGTTCCCGTTGAGGGTGCCTGCGATCGTGTGCATTCCCGCGGGGCTCTTCGCGGCAATTTTCTTCGCACTGCTATTTCCGAGTAAACGCGAAGAGGAGGCGTTTGATGAACTCTACGTCCGCCAGAACACCGGCATCGGCGTTTCGGCGGCAATAGGTCATTAGCGTTTTGTTAGAGCCGGCTCGGTGCCGCATCCGGCGAATTGGAGTGTACCGGCATGCCCAGGGCTGAAACCGTTCAGGTTGAGCCCAGGGCGTTGCCATCAAGGGGGATGCGATATCGTGACGATCTGATACCAAAAAACTTTTAATATTTGCCTGAATCCTTATTTTTTCCAAGGAAAAAAGATGATTCAGGCAAAATGCCAGAAGTTCTTGGGATGGGGTTCGGGGAAACACTTCTTACAAGAATGGTTTCTCCGATTTTGCTTCTTTGATTGCGAATTCGTATGAGAGCTCAGCAATCCGATTTCCTGGTGCGGTTCGGAGAGAGAATGCTTTTCACCACAAGGTTTGTCGCACCCCAAGATGGGGCGACACAACAATTCCAACAAATATTGTAGAGGAAGACAATGAAATACGAAGAGAATTTCAAAGAGTCCCTGGAGAATCCGGAAGCTTTCTGGGGACGTGCTGCTGAAGGAATCGATTGGGACAAGAAGTGGGACTGCGTACTGGACCAGTCAAATTCACCATTCTTCAAGTGGTTCCCCGGCGCAATGCTGAACACGTGCTTCAATGCTGTGGACCGCCACGTTTTGCAGGGCAGAGGCGACCAGGTGGCTCTCATTTACGACAGCGCGGTCACCAACACTGTGCAGAAGTACACCTATGCACAGCTTCAGGAGCGAGTTGCCCGGATCGCAGGGTTTCTGAAAGGCTTGGGAGTGGAAAAGGGCGACACTGTGCTCATCTACATGCCGATGATTCCGGAAGCTGTGATGTCCATGCTCGCGTGCGCTCGATTGGGCGCCGTTCATTCCGTAGTGTTCGGCGGCTTCGCTCCCCGTGAGCTGTCGGTACGAATCGACGACGCGAAGCCCAAGGTGATTCTTTCCGCTTCCTGCGGCATTGAGGTCCAAAGAGTTATCCCCTATAAGCCTCTGCTCGACGAAGCCATTGAACTAGCGGGACCGAAGCCCGAAAAGTGCGTGATCTTACAGCGTCCCCAGGTGAACGCAGAGATGAAGCAAGGTAGGGACCTTGACTGGAATGAACAGGAAGCGAGTGCCCAACCCGCGGATTGCGTTTCCGTGAAGGCTACGGATCCCCTGTACATTCTCTATACGTCAGGCACAACAGCACTGCCAAAAGGGGTTGTCAGAGACAACGGCGGACATGCCGTCGCTTTGCTTTGGAGCATGAAACACATCTACAACATAAATCCTGGAGAAGTCTATTGGGCAGCTTCAGACGTCGGTTGGGTTGTGGGCCATTCGTACATCGTCTATGGCCCACTGCTGAGAGGGGCAACCACCATCGTGTTCGAGGGGAAGCCCGTAGGCACTCCGGACCCAGGAGCTTTTTGGAGGGTCATTTCTGAGCATGGCGTGAAGGCACTATTCACCGCGCCTACCGCCATAAGGGCAATAAAGAGAGAAGACCCTAATGGGGAACACCTCAAGAAATATGACATCTCAAAATTCGAGACACTCTTCCTTGCGGGTGAAAGACTCGACCCGGACACCTATTTTTGGGCAACGGACCTCCTCAAGGTTCCTGTAATCGACCACTGGTGGCAAACCGAGACGGCCTGGGCCATCTGTGGAAACTTTAGAGGCCTGGAGCAGTTTCCCATCAAGGCGGGCTCTGCAACAATGCCCATGCCGGGGTACAACCTCAAGGTATTGGACGGGATCAGCGCACAGGAACTCGGCCCGAACGAGGCCGGCCTCCTGGCTGTGAAGCTTCCTCTACCTCCGGGCAATCTGCCGACACTATGGAACAATGACAAGAGATTCGTCGAGTCCTATATGGCTCCGTTTCCGGGCTATTACGTCACCGGCGACGGGGGGCACATCGACGAAGAGGGTTATGTTTTCGTCATGGGCCGAATCGACGATGTCATCAACGTCGCAGGTCACAGGCTCTCAACTGGAGGCATGGAAGAGGTGCTGTCCAAGCACCCGAGTGTCGCAGAGTGCGCTGTTATAGGAGCGGCTGACAATCTCAAGGGCCAGCTTCCAGTGGGCTTTGTGGTACTTAAATCCGGAGTCAATCGTCAGAAAGACGAGATCGTTTCCGAATTGGTTCAAATGGTGCGGCAGGACATAGGGGCTGTGGCGTCTTTCAAAAAAGCGGTGGTTGTGAACCGGTTACCAAAGACGAGATCCGGCAAAGTTCTGCGTGGAACCATGAGAAAGATAGCCGACGGAGAGAATTACACGGTTCCCCCCACTATAGATGATCCAACGGCACTTGGCGAGATTGAAAGCGCTTTGATGCAAATAGGGTATGCGCAGAAGGTCGCTGACTAGCGCTGGTTCGCATTCAAACAAGGAACAATCGGGGAGGACCTTCTTGAAAGAAGTTCCTCCCCGAACCCCACTTCAAGAACTTCTAGCATTCGCCGGAATCCACATTTTTCAGCGAAAAAAAAGGATTCCGGCCAGTGTTAGAGTTTCTTGGAAGGGGTCTGGGGGCATATGCGCTAACTTAAGGATATTCGGCTCTTTATCCGTCATTCCGGCGAAGGCCGGAATCCAGTCTCTTGAACAAATTCTGGACCCCGGCTTTCGCCGGGGTGACGGTGTTGCGCTTGGCTAAGTAGTTGAAATAACACGAGTCAGTTCATCAAATTAACGCCTATGGGGTCTGGGGGAACCTACTTTGCCAAAGAAGGTTCCCCCCAATCTTACTGATTTGAAAGCGACTTCGTTTGAGATCCCGTTATCTACCGACTGTTCTGCCGAGATCCGTGTTTATACCTAGTGACCAGCCTGTGAACACCAGGAGTTTTCTGATGTTCTGGTCAACCCACACGTCCGCCCTGGATATGGTGCTCATGGGGACGTAAATCAAGTCGCCCTGCTTCAGCGAATAGTCTGATGCTGAAGTCATACGTGTGAGGTCTGTGGTTCGGGAAAGGAACTTGCCTTCTCTGGTTTTGGTGACAACCAAAACGGTTCTCGGTTCGGCAGTTTCCCTTGTGCCTCCGGCGAGTGCGATCGCCTGCTGAACCGTAGTTGGGCCCCTTACGTTGAAGACGCCCGGTCTTGATACCTCACCGTCCACAAAGATCAAGTTGCCTGTGACTTCTTTCAGTATCACTGACACTTTTATGTCAGGGAGAATGCTTGCATAGCGCTTGTTGACCTCTTGAGTCAAATCAGGCAGCGTCACCCCTTCTACCTTGAGATCTGTAATCAACGGCAGAGCTATGTGGCCGTCAGGCGCTATGGTTATTACTCTGGCCTGACCATTGGGAGCAGTTGAGATGGCCTTCTGGATCTCATCAAGTTTTGCGTTGAATTCTCGCACGGTTACGGTGATTTCCGGGTCTTTTAGAAGGTCGGAATACACCTTCTTGAGCATTTTGCTTACCTGGTCCGCAGTCATCCCTGCAATGTACACATCTTCTTTTCGCGGAATGCTGATTCTCCCGTCGGGACGGACTCGTACCGAGCGGTTGAGCTCCGGATGATAGCTGAATTCTACGTCTATCATGTCCCTTATGGAGATCTTGTACGGGGTCGCCGTCACACCGGGAATAGTCAAATACAGGAATTCCAACACGTCCCCGGCTGCAAGCCTGTAAAGAGACGCTGGGAAATGCTCGGTAATCCTACACTGCGGAATCAGAGGCGTCTCGTTGACCACGCCCCTGTGACGGGGTATGACGCACCCGCCCATCATGAACACGAGGATAAGCAGAACAGTCATCAGCCGGACAGGAGCTCGCAAGAATTTGTGAGAATGTCGGGTTCTCATAATTGTATTCCTTACCGTAAACGTTTCCCTATGAAACATCTCGCCAAAACGGGGACACTTCATGTTGAAAGCCGAGGACCCCACTAGAAGAGTCCCTCAAGGGAAAGTAGAATTCCATCCCTTCTAAGCTCCAGAATCTTTCCACCATTTACTTCCTGGTCATGGTAATAGGACTCGTAATGATATCCGATTTTTGTCTCCACCATTGCCAGCATGCCGACTCGAAACCCCACGGCCACGCCAGCGGTCACGTCGAAATAGTTCATGAAATTGGGAGTCATGCTGAAATTCATCCTTGCGAAGCCTCCCAGGTTCACGTTGCCTCTACCCGGACCAAATTCAAAAGTGTTACGTGTCTGCATGTGAGCGCCCAGGCACGGCACAGTCTCGGCAATTGAGAGTGTGTCTTCTCTGCCTGAAGCGGCGTTTCCCATTCGCACCTGCACCAACATGTGCCTGATGTTTCCGTGCAGTCCACCGTACCACTTGGGGCCAACCAGGAAGTCCAGGTCATAACCGAAGCCGAACATGGCTGTCTTGAACTCGGAAAGTATTGACGTGCCTGCGGCATATGTGAAATTGCGAGTCGTCAACGCGCGGTTGAGCGTTGTCCCGCCCTTATAGGTTTCGGGCAGGTACCCGAAGATTCTAACAAGATGGTGTTCCAGAGGACGCGCTGTAGCCTGGACTCCCCATGTCATGGTATTGCGGGGAAGCCCAAGGTCCATGACGAAGTCGTTGAGCGTCCCTGTTTCACCAGTGTCTTGAGCGAACCCGAGCCGGCCGTCAAGTCTACCCCAACGAGCCTCCAGGCCTATGGTTGCGAAAGGATTGTATTCCAGAGGCTCGGCCACTGAATGTTCCGGGATTACGAGCAATGCCAGCAGCATCGCCAGTACCGAAACGGCCGCATAAATGTACTTCGAACTGGAACAATTCCTATTTTCCGATGTGTTTGTCGCGGCCATCTTAATTGTCTCCCGAAGATCTGAATAGACCTCTCAGCAACCATGAGTGCGTCAGATCAAAGGTGGCGTCAGTAATGACCAGCTTTAGCCAGCTCCTGAATCGATCCAGTTCCGGCAAAAGCGACCATTTCACGTCCGGTGCCTGGTTGGTCTGCTCAGGGGCGTTGTCTCCGAATGCTGCTGCGACTTGTCGCCAATTAGGTTCCTTCACTGGTTGTTCCACCGTTGAATTCAGAAACCGGCTGTCAATGGTAGCCAGAACAATTCTCTTGGCTTCAGCGGGGCTTAACAAAAGTCTTTTCTTAATTTTAAAGGAGCCGTCCCAAAGGACCTGAAGGCCATCCTGGAACTTGAGGAGTTCGCCTGATTCCCTCCTTGCCTCAGAGCATGGCTTCATTTGAGAGCGTTCTGCACTGCGAACTGGACCTCTCTTGCGCTCCAGTTCGGCTTTATGGGCAACGAGCTGCTCTTTTCCTTTTTTGAGGAATTTGAGGTGGGCCTCCAGACATTCCCGCATGGAGGTTCTGACTCCCTGTATTTGCAGTTGAAGCTCCCGTATCTCCCTGCTCTGAGGAGTAAACCTTGCAAGCAGCTCCTTCTTGGTCAGCTCGAGCTGAATGATTTTTTCCTGGAAGCGTGCCAGCAGCGGTATTCCAGTGACTCCACCGTCCGGGACAAATCCGCTGAAGACCCCTGAAGCTGAATCCGCCAGGAGATTCAGAGCGAGAGAACAATTACGCTCGTACAGATCCATCTTTTGCAGCTCGCCGGAGAGCGCTTCGATCTCTTTGGAGTGGAACGCGGGCTCGCATGGTTCTGAGGCTTTGGCGGTGCTCTCAGAGGCCTCCTGCGACAAGACCCGCCTGTACTCCGCGTAGCGTACGAGGTATGATTCCAAGACCTTTTTCATGAAGTCCGGATTTGTTCCGTTGAGAGCCAGAGTGACCCACCCTGTTTGGCCTTGAATCTCGGACTGTACTGCAAGATTTTCCCAAAACCAATGGCGAAAGGCCATTCTCTGGTCCGGGGACGCCGTCCCGAGGGCTGTGGTGCAGGGAGCAGTCGTGAGAATCGCCGGTTCAACGCATTCGGATGCTTTCAGGTCACCGCTGCTGTGGATTTTCTTGAACAAATCCTTTTCCAAAATTGAAGTGATTGCCGGCGCGCCAAGAAGCCTGATTTCTGCCTCCGGCGACAGGGCGGCGCCGTTACCGGTCATGTCTGTCGTGAACAGCAATCTGGTCTCGACGCAGTACTGATCTGTGCACAGAAACAGCGACAACAACGTCAATGCAACTGCAACGGCAAGGAATATCAAAGAGAGCACAAGAATGGCGCCTCCGTTAGACCCTGAAGCAGGCTTCCGAGCCGGGGAAGGCTCTTGCACTTCCGGAGCACAGGTCGGCTCGTGAGGAGAAGTTGGCTTGGATGGCCGGGATCGTGATGAAGCGCCGGGGGATTGTCCTCTGTGGCGATCGGAGCGGGGTATCCCATCGAGGAGATGGAACCCGATTTCCTCCCGGACAACACCTTCGGATTTATCGGCCGTGGCCCGCGACGCGTGTGAGCGAGAACTCTTACCCTGGGCCGAACAACGCTCTGTCATAGCTTTCAAGTGTCCTTCCTTATTACCCATCTCAACAAACTCCCTGGACTTTTGGGCCCTGCCACGTTTCAAGGCTGCAAACGCCGGGTATCAAGAAAAGTCGATCATCATGGCTGCGATCGGCCTCCAGCTCATTCCACGAGAAAGAGAGGCCGTTCCTGGACCTCCTCGCAAACAAACCAGGTGCCATCGGATTTTCGACAACCGATCTCTTTGCTAAGGCCCAGATTTTGCTTTTTTGAAAGCAATCCCTGTGGTTCAGGCGAGACATCGAATGCATACGGGAACCGCGGTTCCTTAATGACCGATCCCATAGAAGACCTCTTTGACAGCTGGTGCCTGGATTATGTGTGGGGCTATCATATCAATAAATGGCTTTTATTGTCAATATTTATATTAGACATCTAAAGTGTTATAATATGATTTATGATAACAATTGAAGATAACATGGTAATTCTTGTTTTTGCTTGATAATACGTCCTCGTAGTCGTAAGTCCTTGACTATATGGCCCATCGCGTATAAATAAGTACCAGCGTTTTATAATTATTGAGAATTCCACATGATAGACACCCTCGCCAAATCATTCATCGATGAATTTTACAGTCTGGAGCGGTCCCTGTTCAGAGGAAGCGTTCCTTGTTCCACGGTGCAATTCACGTCTTCCCATTCAGGAGAAGGGGTGACATCGATTACCTTGGCTTTCGCGAGGTTCTTGACTACCCTGCACGGCGGAGACTCGGTGGTCGCTGATGAGGCCAATATGCGGGAACCTTCGTTTCATGAACTCTTGGACATTCCTTGCGAAAACAACTTGAGGGCAGTTTTGAGCGGTGCGAGTAAGGTGGACGAGACGGTTCAAGTCTCGAAGAAATATGGGTTTCACTGCTTGCCTGCCGGACCGTCACAATCGGCGACCGACCCGCCTTCGTACGCGACTTTGCTACAGAATCTCGGAGAAGCTGTGTTGCCGGAGCTCCAAAACAGGTTCAAACATGTCCTTGTGGACAGCCCCCCTGCAGTACCTTTCATAGATTCATCCATTATCTGCCGCATGGTGAGGGGAGTCGTGGTTATAGTCCAGTCTAATCTCACGCGGTCGGAAGTCGTGCGACACACGCTGGACAAGCTTCAGTCAGGGCAGGCCAATATAGTCGGAACTATCTTAAACAAAAGGGAACTGCATATTCCAAGGTGGCTGTACAGATTTCTGTAGTAATTCATATTCAATGAGTACGAGTTAGACAGGTTTGTGGGGTGGGGTGATGCCGTGACCTCACTCTGGGGAATCGCTGCCCCCCGGCCTTATCTGTGAGTTGTTTTGAGACAATCGCAGATCGTTTCGCAAGTATCTTCCCATATGGCCTCCGCAAGGGCGAAGCGTTCGATGACACACAAAACCTGCGCGAGGAACGACGCAGAGGTTTTTCTGAATCGCTGTCTTGGTGCAAGCAACCGATATTCTCGGCTGTGCACGAACTATGAAAAGAGAGAAACCTGATTGAAAAGTGGTGGACCGTTACGTATAGGAATGTTGACCAACAGCGTCTATTCCAGGGATGCTCGAGTGAGGCGTTATTCGGAGTTTTTGGCCGAAGAAGGCCATCAGGTGGACATAATTTGTCTTGATTCCGAGAATTCACTACCACAATCAAGTTCCCCTCATGTCTCGGTTTATTGCGTCCCCATGACCAGGGTTCGCGCCGAGGGAGCGGGACTCGTAAAGAACTGGTTCTCGCTTTTCGCACACATGTTTTTCTTGTTTTCAAAACTCCAGATCAAACGCCGCTATGATCTGGTACATGTCCACAATATGCCTGATTTTCTGGTCTTTTGCGCTCTGATATCGAGAGTCAGGGGCTGCCCGATCGTTCTTAACGTCCATGATCCTGTGCCTGAGCTTGCCCGGTCCAAGCTGGCACTTCCGACCGACAGCGTTTTGGTGCGAGTTCTGAGCTTTCTTGAAAGTATCTCTATCGGCTTCAGTAGCCATGTCATCACCCCCACGCGCACGTTCAGAGATGCTCTTGTTTCCAGAGGTATCCCGGATGAGAAAATAACGATCATAACCAATGCAGCAGACTCGCGGTTTTTTTCCCCCAACGGTGATGAACCTGATTCGGCGAAAAGGAATTCAGGCTTCACTCTGCTGTACGTGGGCACAGTGGCTGCGCGTTATGGACTGGACGTCGTAATAAGGGCTCTGCCTGGATTGAGAGACTCGATCCCTGGGCTAAAGTTCAGGATAGTGCCTAAAATTCGCCAGGAAGGTGTAGCGCTAGACCGCTGCCTTGCTTTGGCGGATGAACTTGGCGTCCGGGATCTGTTGCAGGTTGACGACCCGCTCCCACTTGAAAAAATGGCTGGCATAATGCGCCAAGCAGACATTGGCGTGTATCCGGCGCGGGTAGATTGTCACATGGACATAGCGTTGTCGCTCAAGATTCCTGAAATGGCTATGATAGGTCTTCCTATAATTGCAACGAGGCTCACGATTCTGGAGGAGCTCTTCGGAAACGATTCAATAGCGTTTGTGCCTCCGGAGGACCCTGCGGCATTCGCCTCAAAGGTTCTGGAACTTTACAGGTCTCCTGAATTGAGACAGAAACTTGCCCGAAAAGCCGCCGCAAAATCAGAAACACTTGCATGGGAAAATCACTGCGAGATTTACCGAAATCTGCTGGAAGGCTTGCTGCAAAGGCCTCTGCACGGCTGATTCGGGTGTGGCCTCGCCTCCCGAGATCTAATACGGTTTCGCTTTCACAGAAGTAACATGGTGGGTATATTGGCCAGCCGCCAACAAGCATAGTGGGGCCGGCGATTGCTCAGCGGGATTACCTGCCTGAATGGGAGACGGTATAAAACTATCCGCGAATCTCCAAGAGGACATATAAGTCGATGCGCATCCTGCACTTATTGCACAGGTCGGTTCCGGGCACTCACGGCTATGCCATACGCAGCCGAGAGATTGTAAAGAGCCAACTGTCAAAGGGACTGGAACCGATCGTGATAACATCGCCTTCGCAGGCTCCTTTGGGAAAGCTGGACAGCGAAGGAAGCGAATTCATAGATGGGATACGTTATTTCAGGACGTGCGGGACGGTTCTCAAACCGTCCATGGAGGTTAGCGACGCCAGTCCGGTGAGATCAGCAATGCGCGTCGTACAGAACGGCCTGCTGATGAAAACTGCTTTGCAGGTGGCACGCAAGTACAACCCAGCGGTGATACACGCTCATTCTCCTTTCACTTGCGGGATAATCGGAAACTTGCTGGGGGTAATCACGAAAACTCCAAGCGTGTACGAAATCAGAGGAATCTGGGAGGATTCTCACGTTGGGAGGTACGGACTTAGCGAGCAGTCACTGAGATACCGTGGAGTTCGCACCCTGGAAAACCTTGCACTGAAAGGGGCTGACTTTTGTTGCGTTATATGCGAAGCCCTTAGAGCAGAGGTCATTTCCAGAGGAGTTCCGGCCGAAAAAACTGCCATCGTCCCGAACGGTGTAGATCTCAAGGAATTCACCCCAGGACCGCCGGACGAAGAACTCAGGAAAAAGCTCGGGCTGGACGGATGCACCGTTGCCGGGTACATCGGGTCTTTCTTTCATTATGAGGGCCTGGACCTGCTTGTTCAAGCTCTGACACTGCTTGCCGCCGATTACCCGATGCTTCGGCTCTTGCTCGTTGGAGACGGAGAACTCATGCCTGTTTTGAGACAAATGGCCGCGGAAAGAGGTATTTCCCAGCGCATTGTGTTCACTGGCAGGGTGGCGCACACAGAGGTTGCAGCGTTTTATCGAATCTACGATTTCATGGTGTTGCCGCGGCGGAACACCAGAGAAACTAGACTGGTCACCCCTTTGAAGCCCATGGAAATCATGGCGATGCAAAAGCCGCTTATTGTCAGCGACATAGGTGGGCATCGCGAAATTGTCGAAGACGGGGCAAATGGCATTATGTTCGAGTCCGAAAACGCTGAAGATCTTGCCGCAAAATGCAGAACCCTTCTGGACCAGGGAGAATTCCGCAGGGAATTAGGTCTCAGGGGCTACGATTGGGTTGTGGCGCAAAGAAATTGGGACGTTCTTGTGGACCGTTACATAGAAATCTATCGGAGGCTTACGTAGCGAGCGTAATATGAAAGCAATTCCCATGAAATCTACTTGATGGGGACCGGCAAGATGCCTGTTCTACTGAGACGTTTTTCATGTTTCGTTGTGGCTCTTTCTGCCATGGGAGTTGGTAAGAGGGGGCGATCCTTACTCGGGACAATGGGGCCTGTTCGGGGCCCTCAAGCACCGGCCGGAATTGGTGTTTCAAATGGGACACAGCTCTCGACAACCCATATCGGAATGCCTTCGGGGGGCACAAGGTTTGCGAGGGGATTAACCAGGTTCCTCTGAATTTCGTTCGCGATCGTTCGATTCAAGGTGTTATCATGGAGAATTCCTACAGCATTGATAACCGCTACACTACTGAATGCCTGCCAGGGACTGCATTCCCATTGGGGCACATCAGCATAAGTGCATGGCTGTCGAGACCAGAGGGACGATGCTGGACGCAAAGCCGAAATTCTCCTATTATGGCCCTGGAGCGGTCCTTCCATGAAGATCTCATAAACGCGAGCTATTAGAGAAAGCGCGACCAAAATGTCGATCCCTGTTCCGGACTACTATCGATTTCTTTTTGAGCAATGCAGTGACGGCGTGGGGATTTTGTCCCCGGCCTGGCAAATTATGGATATCAACCCGGCCTTCAGTGAAATCTTTGGTGTCTCGAAGAGCAAAATAGCGGGAACGAAGTTTTGTTCTTTGTTTTCGGACCCGTCCGCGTGCAATTCACTTTTCGCGGAAATGCAGCAGAGAGGATCCCTGACAAATTTCCCTCTGAAAGCCATCACGCAGAACGGAGTTCACGTCGACTGCGCGGTGGACAGCCGCATTTTCAGCAATCAGTCAGGCAACATTTCTGCATACCAGGTTGTTTTTCATGTGGCGCATGACGGCAAAAAGTCATCGGACCGCGTAATCTACGAGGAGCGGCTCAAGGCCTTCGGAGAGATGGCAGGAGCGGCAGCCCACAATTTCAGAAATCTCCTTCAGATAATAGTCAGCGGAACTCGCATAGCATTGTCCAATCTTGAGTCGGGTAATCTTGCTGAAACCAAAACAAGTCTCGAACAGCTCCTAGGTAACATGAGATCCGCAGGGGAAACCGCGCGCCTCTTGAGTCATTTTGCGAATGTTAAGCGAGAAAAGGGGAAGCAACCGGGGCGACTTTTCGACCTGTCCCAGACGGTGCAAAAAGCAATAGATATGAGCCTGGCGTGGCTAGAAACGGACCCTCAAAGAGAAGGGATAAAAATTGACCTGACCTCCGGGCTGCAGCCTGGGCTGATGGTTAAAGGGGTGCAAAACGACGTTCTCGAGGCAGTCATCAATCTAATCTGGAACGCCGCGGATGCCCTTCCACACGGAGGAAAAATATTAGTGAAATCCAATTTGGAGGGCGCTCAAGCGGTTCTCCGGGTCAAGGATAACGGTGTGGGCATTGCAAAAGAGCATTTTGACAAAATTTTCCAGCCCTTCTGGACGACCAAGGGAATGATGGCAAAGGGGTTGGGACTCACGGGTAGTTACGGAATTATTTCTAGCCACCGCGGGGAGATTACGGTTGAGAGCGAGCTCGGAAAGGGCACAACTTTCATAGTAAAATTACCCCTCGCTGAACAGGCCCGAGCCGTAACGCGAATCCAACAAGTTCAAGGGATCGATTTCAGTTACAGGATCCTGGTCGTGGATGATCTCGAACCGTTGCTGCGGGTGCTGCGAGGAGGCTTGGCTCAGCGCGGGCAAGTCGTTTTTTCAGCCTTGTCCGGCAAAGAGGCTCTCGAAATCTTCGCCGCCAACGAACTGGACGTGGTGATTTGCGATCTCGCAATGCCTGAGATGAACGGTTGGCAGGTTGGCAAGGCAATCAAGAAGGCGTGCCAGGAAAGGGGAATCCCAAAGCCTCTATTCCTAATGCTCACAGGATGGTCTGAAGAGCTCGACCGTGAGGACCGGCTAGCGGACAGCGGTGTGGATCGAGTCGTTGAAAAGCCTGTGGACATGCCCAATCTGATCAAGGTGATCCGTGAATTGGTCCAGGGAAAGAAGTAGCTGCTACCTCAACGAATGTGCTCCTGCGGTGGTAAACGGCCGCTGGAGCTGCTCACTGCGAACCGTGAGTTGAAAATCCTGGATCCCAACTTTTTCCTGAAACCATCCTGCCGGGATGACGGGTCTATACCACCTCCCATGGCGGAAAGCGCTTCAACAGAATATGAAAACGTCCCAGTAGGGCTGGCAACTTGCCGGTCCCCATCAAGTAGTTTTCATAGGAAATTGCTTTCAAATCAGTAAGATTGGTGGAACCTTATTTGGTATAGAGGGTTACACAAGACCATTTCCCGAGAAACTCTGACGCTGGCCGGAATGCTAGAAGTTCTTGAAGTGGGGTTCGGGGAGGAACTTCTTACAAGAAGGTCCTCTCCGATTCTTCCTTGTTTGAATGCGAACTTGTATCAGGCTCTTCTAGTAGCTATACGGCCAGGTTTTCCAATATCTCTTGATTCTAATCCAGATTCCGAAAAGACCGTTCGGCTCCAGGAGAAGGAACAGAATTATTACCATTCCGTATACTGCTGCGGAGACACCTCCGATGCGAGGAGCGAGAGCAGGATAGGCCGAGGCCAAGGGTCCGGATATGGCATTGAGGGCCTCTGGAAGCAATACCATGAACAAGGCCCCGACTATGGAACCAAGCACCGTTCCCATCCCGCCCACTATAATCATTGCAATATAGAGAATAGACTGACCGAAGGTGAAATGGTCCGGACTGATGAGACGGAGAAGGTAAGCGTACAGCCCGCCGGCAACACCCGCAATGAAAGAACTCACAACAAAAGCCAGGATCTTGTACTTTGAGACGTGAATACCGATCATTTCAGCGGCAATGTCGCGATCTCTTATGGCAACCAGAGCCCTGCCGGTTCGGCTCATGGCCAAATTCTTTGCGAACAGAGCGGTGAGCACAGCAACGGCCAGTATGATGTAATAAAAGGATTCGTATGTCCCAAACTTGTATCCCAAAAGAGTCGGGTCTGGAAGGCTGATCCCTCTGTCACCCTGAGTGAGGCTTTCCCAGTGGTAAATTACATGCTCAACAATAAACTGAAATGCCAGCGTGGTAACTACAAGGTAAAGCCCCTTAAGGCGCAGGGTAGGCACTCCTACCACGAAACCTGTGAGAGCTGCAGCCAATCCGGCAAGCGGGAGAGTGGCAACCAGGGGCAGTCCGAGCTTGGAAGACAAGATGGCCGCTGTGTAGGCCCCTATTCCCATGAACGCCGCATGGCCGAGAGAGATGAGACCTGCGTACCCGGTCAGGATATTCAGGCCTATTGTGCTGATCACCGAAACTCCACACACACAGGACACAAAAGCCACGTAAGTGCCGGCGACCATAGGAAGACACAGAAGCGCTACGGCAAGCAACACCAATGAAATTTTCGCTGCGGGGCTTGCGAAAACCTTAAGGTCTTGTCTATATGATCTTACACAGAACCGGGTGACCGACATATACTCCCTCTACCTAAGAATTGCTAAGATAACAGTGCCTAAACACGCTCGATCTCCCTGCTTCCGAACAGCCCGTACGGACGAATCATCATTACTATCAGGACGATGGCGTAGGCTGTGATTTCTCTTACGCCGCTCCCGAGATAGCTCTCAAGGTAGAATCCTGCCAGATTCTCGGCCACTCCGATGATCAGCCCCCCGATAATAGCGCCGGGTATGCTGTCGAGCCCTCCCAGTATGATGGCAGGCAGCGCCCTGAGACCGGTGAAGCTCATTATCGGTTCCAGGTGGGTCAGGCTTGCCAAAAACACTCCGGCCACGGTCGCTACCACTGATGCTATGACCCAGGATGCTGTGAACACCCGCTTGACGTTTATGCCCATCAAAAAGGCTGTCTTCGCGTCCTCTGCGGTGGCACGCATGGCAATCCCTGAACTCGAGTACTTGAAAAAAAGCAAAAAGACGATCAACAGAATCGCGGTGGCCACTATCGTAAATAGTTCCGCCTGATTGATGGCCGCACCAAATACGTGGAGAGGGTTTCGCGGAAATGGTGATGGAAACTGGAGCTCCTCATACCCCCAGGCAAGACCTGTAAGGCCTCGAAGCACATTGGCCAGGCCCAGTGTCACCATAATAATTGACAACACCGGTTCACCAACGAGGGGACGTACCACCATCATTTCCAGCAAAGCAGCGACCAGAGCTACCAGCACCAGAGCACACACAAACCCCAGGATAAAAGGAAGCTTCAGACCCGCAATAAGGGTGAAGGCAAGATATGCGCCCAACATCATCAATTCCGGTTGCGCGAAATTGAACACTTCAGTGGCCTTGAATATAAGGACGAACCCTAGCGCTATGCACGCGTACACGCTGCCCCAAGCCAGGCCTGTGACGGTGAGCTGCAATAAAACTTGAAAATCCACTGTGAACCCCTGTGCCTCTTTTGCGTCTCAGCGAGGAGACTGCTTCTTCAAAAAGATGCGAATCATTCTTTGCTTCGATACATTTCTTCTATGAGGTCTTCGAACTTCTGGTGGATTGTCTTTCGCCTGACTTTCATGGTCGCGGTCAATTCGTTGTCATCGTGGTCAAGCTCTTTATCGAGAAGCCTAAACTTCTTGATAGTCTCCACCTGTGCGAAGTCTTTGTTGGCCTCGTTCACTTCCTGTTTGATCAAGGTGTACACTTCACGATTTTGGGCCAGGCTCTTGAATGTGGTGTACGCTATCCCCTGCTCCTGAGCCCATTTGGCAACGTTGTCGTAGTCTATCTGGATCAGGGCTGCCAGATACTTTCGGCCGTCACCCACGACGATGGCTTCGTTCACGAAGGGACTGCACTTGAGGCGATTTTCGATTTCCGACGGAGCGATATTTTTTCCTCCGGAAGTGATGATGATTTCTTTCTTCCGATCTGTTATTGTGAGTCGCCCTTTTCCGTCCAGTTCGCCCACGTCTCCCGTGTACAACCAGCCGTCATGGATCGTCCCTGCTGTAGCCTCTGGATCTTTCCAATAACCCGCGAAAATGTGATCGCACTGCAACAATATCTCGCCGTCGTCCGCAATCCTGACTTTCACTCCAGGCAACGGTTTGCCGACGCTCCCCAGCTTTACGTCTCCAGGCACATTGCAGGTTGCCAAGCCTGTCTCTTCAGTCAGGCCCCAACCCTCTATGACCTCCACACCCAGGGCTCTGTGGAA
>JACRDE010000551.1 GCA_016212935.1 Desulfomonile tiedjei
CAGAACCGCCTCGCATGTCCGCAACAGCGGTAGTCGGTGAAATGAGGATATTCGTTCCCCTGGAAGGGATCGTGGACCCCGACGCTGAGATCGCAAGGCTCAATAAGGAATTGGCCAAGATCGAAAAGGAACTGGATTCCGTCGCCAAGAAGCTCTCAAACCGGGACTTCCTATCCAAGGCAAATCCGGATGCGGTCCAGAAACAAAAAGACCGACAGGCAGAACTCTCGGCCAAACTTGCGGGCCTTGGCAGCGGCCTCGAGAAGATGCGAGCACTAAAAGGGGCCTAATATCGATGCGCTTTGAAAGCAGTAAGATCAGGGGAACCTTTTTTGCCAAGAAGGTTCCCCAAACCCTTCCAAAAAACTTTTTGCACTTCTTACAAGAAGGGTTTCTCCGATTTTGCTTCTTTGATTGCAGATTTGTGGCACGGAAGAATCCGGGCGGTACTCCACATCTTATATCGCACAGTCGAAATGTACGCAGGAACCTCAATGTTCGACAAACTGGTCATTCACAAATCGGTCGGTTCGACACAGGACTTGGCCCGGGAATTAGCTCAGCAGGGAGAACCCGAAGGCGCGGCCGTTATGGCCCTGGAGCAGACATCAGGTCGTGGCAGAGCCGGTCATTCTTGGATTTCTCCGCCAGGAAAAAATCTCGCGCTGTCCCTGCTGCTGAGGCCCACGATTGATCCGACCGAGGCAGCACTGCTTGGGATGATGGCGTCAATATCCGCGGCAGAAACGGTCGAGGCTTGCGGCGTCCGAAAGGCAGAATTGAAGTGGCCCAACGACGTGTGGGTTAACGGGCGAAAAATAGCCGGCATCCTTCCTGAAGCAGCACTCACCAACAGAACGGTGGAATACGTCATACTGGGAATAGGCCTGAACGTGAATTCCGAAGAAACGGACTTTCCCCCGGAACTGCGGGACACAATCACGTCCATTTCATTGAGTTCCGGCCGCAAACACGACTTGGAGCAAACCGCACGGCTCTTTTTGCAAGAAACGGCCAAGCTTTACACAAGGGTGCTACACGACGGCTGCGGCTTCATTCCAGCCTTGTGGGAGACGCGCTGGGCACATCGCAACTCCTTTTTCACGAGGGAAGGCGTGCGCTACAAAGCCGAATCAATCGCTGCCGACGGTTCTCTGGTCGCGCTCTCGGAATGTGGAGAATTGCTGCGATTCACGTCCGGACAGGTTGACGTGATTTAGCAGACTCAAAAGTCAGAGATAGAAACATGTCAAAAGCCAGACTGATTTCCAGGCTGTCCGTTTGGAAAATACTACTCGCGTTTTTGGGGGTAGTCGCATTGAGCAGCTTGACTGCGGTGTTTCTAACCGCACCCAAGATCGAAAACACGATCCTTGCCATAGCAGCTAACTACGACTCTTACCTGCCAGAGATCAGAATACGTGACGGGCACGCGTCCGTGCGTGAAAAGCAGCCCTATTTTATAGACACCGGTGACAAGGAAGTAGCTGTAGTCATAGACACCAGAGATGGGATGCAGAAACAGGGCGTGGATTACCTGAAGGATGTTTCCGCCGGAGCCGTCCTTACCAAGGACACGCTCATCACCAAGAACCAAGGCCAGATTAGAATCATTGCCTTGAAGGAAATGCCTGATATTGAGATCAATTCTGGAACCTTGCTGGATCTTGTGGACAAGTACTGGCCCTTGGCCATGAGATTCGCTGCAATCTTGGTTGTGCTCTACTTCTTGTTCGTGAAACCCTTCCAGATCATGATGTTTGCCCTGATTCCTTACTTCGGAACTAGACTCTATGACGTGCCCCTGACATACGGAGAGGCACTGAAGATAGCTGCAATCGGGATTATTCCTCCGGTATTGCTGGACGTAGTGCTAATTGTGATGGGAGTAGGCATTCAAGGAGGGTTTCTCATCTATTTTGGTTTGTACGCGGCCGTGCTGGTCCTTGCCTGCGCCGAGCTTGTGAAGGGTGTTCCCCGGAAGATCGAAGGCCAGCCGCCAATCATCAATTCCTGAGGATCACAGTATGGAGTATTTCTTGTGCGTACTGGGAATGGTAATGATAGTAGAGGGGATTCCTTATTTCGGGTTCCCGGAAAAGATGAAGCTTTTCATGAAAATCATTCTGGAACAGGAGGAATCGACGCTCAGAATAATGGGCGGCTCATTGATGCTCTTGGGGTTGATACTGATTTTTCTGGTCCGTAAAGGCTTTGGCTCCACATGATATCGTTTCGCTTTCAAACAAGTGATCCTGCGGCAGGCTGGAAGTATCCTTCAATTCCTGCGACGCAAGCCCCTCGGGCATTCGTTCGGGAGGACTTCACCTTGCAGCGGCGACTAATTGACTCATTTGAAAGCGCATCGGCATGAATCGAAAAGAACCGGCAAACGCCAGCGCTTCCGAGCTCGAAGAAATTCCCGAACAGTACCGACTTTCAACATATACCTACGATCTCCCCCGTGAACTCATAGCGCAACGTCCGGCAGAAATCAGAGACCAATCCCGACTGCTTGTTCTAAATCGTCGCACAGGAGAGCTACTTCATCGTGTATTTCGGGATCTGCCGGAATTGCTTCGCCCTTCCGACATTCTGGTAATCAACCAGACCAAAGTGATCCCTGCGTCCCTGATCTGTCGCAAACCCAGCGGAGGTCGTGTGGAACTCCTGGTTGTAGATCCCGCAGCAGGAGATCCGGACAAGGACGCGCCTGCTAGCCGAGTCTGCCTGGTGAAGTCCAGCAAGCCCCTCAGACCAGGGACAAGAATCTCGATGGAAGACGGGCCCGAACTCTTGTGCAAAGAATTCGTGGCTCCGGGCAGAGTTCGGATGCTTTTCCCGGAGACGACTGAAGATCGCTTCCTGGCATTCCTTGAGCGGCACGGCAGGCCTCCCCTCCCCGCATACATTGGAGCCGACAGCCGGGACCAGGATTTGGATCGCCGTCGGTACCAGACTATCTACGGCAGAGTAGCTGGATCGGTTGCCGCCCCCACGGCAGGTTTGCACTTCACCGACAAACTTATCGAAGAACTTGAAGAAATAGGGATAACAATTGCGCGTATTGTGCTTCACGTAGGGCCAGGTACCTTTATGCCGGTGCGCACCCAAGATGTGAGGCTTCACAGTATTGAGGCGGAATATTTTGATATATCAGAACATACCGCTGCATGCGTATCACGCGGTCATAAAGAGGGGCGGCGCGTAATCGCGGTTGGGACCACAAGTACCAGGGCCCTTGAAACTGCGACATCAGAGACTGGAGACGTTCGAGGCCAAAGAGGAAAGACCGACCTATTCATAATCCCTGGATATAGATTTAAAATTGTTAGAGGAATCGTCACCAATTTTCATCTACCAGAATCCACTCTGCTGATGCTGACCTGCGCGCTAGGGGGGACACAGCGCGTAATGACCGCGTATCATACGGCGGTGAACCAAAGGTATCGCTTTTATAGTTACGGTGATGCGTGTTTAATAATTGATTAAATTAGACTATTCCATATTCGAAAAAAGGCGGGACCCCCTCTGGGGCAACGGGTGGGACGCTTCGGCAGATTTCTCAGGGTGGTGTATTTGGTAGGGCTGATGCAGGTGAGCAACTTCTAGTAGGATAGGTTTTTGTTGTCAAGCTTTTTTTGATAAAAAAGAGTCATCCTACTGTGACAACTGGAGCATACGGTTGCCGTATTCAAAGCTCACGTTATCTTAAGGAGCTATGATTCTTTATCAATCCGATATCTCGGTCGCCTTTAATAGGTTTAAAAACTAATTCCAATTTATTGACATCACAAGATATTATTATGTATAATACAAAAAACTAAAGCACTAAGATCTTACGCGCTGTATCTGTGAGGAGGCCAAAGTGATTAGAAAGACCCTAAGTACATTATGTTGCATGGTCTTGGTCATGGGGTTTGTAGGCCTTGCATCAGGAGACTCTACACAATCGCTCTCAGTCGCGCATGAATTCGATGACGAGGGCAAGGCGCGGTCAGCAGACTCTACACAGCAGGCAGTATCCCCCCCGCAGTCACCTGTTACGAAACAGCAGGTTGTGGCAACCAATGCGAAGCGGGATCAGGTTCAAGCCTCGCAGGGCATCTCAAACGATCAGCCATCCCCCCAATCGCTGGAAGGAGGCATAAAGGAAGTGTTCTCGTTTCTGTTGCCGTCGAAGCAGGACCTGGAAAAGGCTTTCAACGCGGAAAGCAATTACTCCGGACCTAAGCGGTCCACGAATTGGAGAGAAAACGGACAATAGGTGGGAACGGAGGGGGGCTGATACGGATGTTCATTCAAATAAGGGAGATAAGGGGTGCAAGACCCGCATTCCGGGTGCCGTGCCCCTTGCCTTTCAATTCGCTCAATGCCTCTCTGACGTTGCCCACCCTGTACGATATGAGGCAAAAGCCTTCATCTCTGTACTCCGGCAACCGAGCCACTTCGCAATCGGCGTGGTAGGCTCCAATAGTTCCACAGCCATTCCTCGCTCATAGTGGCGAATCACACGTATGGATTCCTCCTAAGACTCGTATTCACGGGCCGCTTCCATATCCA
>JACRDE010000050.1 GCA_016212935.1 Desulfomonile tiedjei
AATTGCCATCATAACTGATGGATGAAACTCCATATTTTTGGGGCTCCTCATGCATTCTGGACCCCGGAACTACCATTAACAGGCCAATCACGTAGTAAGACAGAGTCCCGACATTTTCTTCCAGGAACCTTACAGTAGCCTCCGCGTCCGCTTCGGTTTCTCCGGGAAAACCGAAGAATCCCATAGCCTGGGTAGCTACCCCGGCGCTGTAAAGATCTTTGACTACCTGAATTACTGTCTCAATTTTCTTGCCTTTGTTCATTGCATCCAGCGTATTCTGGCACGCGCTTTCAAAACCGATCGCCACGCTGTTCAGGCCGGCACGAGCCATGGTCTGGCAAAGATCCCTTGTAAATGCCTTTTCCGCTCGAAGGTCGGTGTTCCACAAAAACCTTTTTCGTGACCCTATAAGCGCCTCGCTGAGACGCATGAGATAAGAAGGATCCAGTACGTCATTGCTGAAATTGAAATGGTTGCTGCCGTACTGTTCGAACATTAGGGACATCTCTGTGATTGCCTTTTCTACAGATACGGTCTGATACCTACGCATGTGGTTTTCGCCATACCTGTTTTGGCAGAATACGCATTTGCCCCAGTAACACCCTCTGCTGATGCAATAGGGGATCACCTGCTTTGGAATCAAATATGCGTTGAGATCCAGGTCCGAATAATCTGGAGGCGGCAAGGTCTCAATATCGGGATACTCCAAGGCATTAGTGCGCAGGAATTCTCCTGTAAACGGATTCCGGAACATCAGATTTGAAACTCCGGACAGCGGAAGTCCAGCTTCAATCCTATCCAGGAGTTGGGAAAAGGCCGTTTCTCCTTCCCCGCAGATTACGGAATCCGTACATGCGAACAGCTTTGATAGCTGCTCGTCTCCCATCAACATTATCCACTGAGACAGGTAAGCCCCACCCATGGTGACATGGATGCGAGGGAACCGCTCTTTGATCAGATGACCCAAAACCAGCGCCTGAACCGACTGGGATGCGAATTCCATCGATATCCCAATCACCTTTGGGGCTTGAGCGGCAATCTCGGAAAAAAGGACCTTCTGATAGTATTCAGAGTACGGATTTGTATCGTGGTGCCGATGTGCCAGCACTTTGTCCATGGAGTTGAGTGTCTGAGCCGTGGGATACTCGGATGGAGTCAATATGGTAGGATGGTAAACTGCAGAAAGAGCCCCATAGAATGCGTCAAGCACACGGCATGATTGTTTGTAAAGCCGATAATTGTAAAATTGCCGATGGTCTTTGAAGGAGGCCATAGCCTTGGCAGTGAAGTCCGGTTTGCTCCCCAGCCAGGCAGCCGTGACGAGTAACCTGTAATGAACTTGCTCAACGGGGCTCAGGAATCTCTTGAACTCCAGTTCCTTTCGCATGCTCGCTACCCGATCAAACAGGCAGCGGATCTTGTCTTCCTGCGCGAGAAAGTAAAGGGCTTCGATAGCGAGATCTCGGACCTTAACGGTATGTCCGTGGAACTCAGCGTAAGACTTCAGATATGGCAATGCAGGATACGGACCGGTTAAATCGCCAGGCGGCGGCTGGAGCAAAATTGCACAGCAGACATTCTCGTCTTTGTTCGAATGGTTCATTTTGTTTCTTGAATGAGAAACGCCAGATCCGATCGTTCCAGAGTCTTCCTGTCCACCACCCTGTAAGATGGGGCGTTGTACCTCTTGTAGACCTGCGAATGGCTCAATACGGGAATGTTTCCGGTAGTCTCGATGAAATCTTTGACTTGGGCAAGGAAAAGACGCAACAGCTCGCTCGGGAATGCGTAAAATCTCTCTCCGATGGCCAAATCCCCCTTGTCGTTCAAATCTCTGAACCATTCCAGGGCGGCTATGAAATCCTTCCCGCTACCGGCATGGGATGTCGCGGAATTGAGACAGACTTCCAGCAGAACACCGGACGCTGACCTCTCACGACCAAGGAATCTCTGCCTGTAGGGCCGAAGATTGATACGGAAGACTCCGCCCTTTGGAGAGACGTTTTCCAGAATCGGTTCAGCCGCGTTCGGGTGAGCGCTGAGCAGCTCAGCTGACAACAGGGCGGCAAACTTGAACGAGTCTTCGATACTGTGGCCTATCCCGAATTCACCCTGGTGCAGGCACTTGTATATATCTGCAAGAGCATGAGCTTCCACTGGTGTTGGGACTGGTTCCGTCGCTCCTTCCACGGTATCAGTGTGATGCTTTGCCTCGTGAAAGACGTACTGTTCCACAAGAACACGGCGCACCCCTTCTCGCGTCATGACATTACTCTGAAATAGTTCAGTTTTTTGCTTCATAGTCTCTTGCCAATCAGGGGGGTCAATCCCACATCTCTACGAAATCTCTCACCTTTTCCAAAATTGAGGCGTGATCTACCACGAGAGGATCTTCCATCTTTATTTCCAGCCGATTGACCATGCGCCGATGTCTGTCGAAAGGATGATTGGACGAGCGGCCCTTCGGCCGGGCGACGATATCGATTGTCTCCCAATTCTGTACGATCACGTCGACGTTCTTGCCCGACGCACTCTGTATGGTCATGCCTCTCGTCCAGGCACGAGTATCGTCTGGAGGTACTACCTTTGCCTTGCGAATCTCGTTGTCGTTCACCATTCGGTCCGTCAGATTCAGTTCCTGGCAACGCTGAAAGATGCCTGAGACAGGATCAAGATCGTGATATCTTGCGTCCAGATGTTGGAGCCGATAATCTTGCCAATCAAAACGTTTGTTTTGTTGCACCCTATTAATGAGCCAGAGTTTGAGTATCCAGTCGATTCTCCGTTTCAAATCTTCAGGGTCATCCTCCAATGTCCAATTTTCCGACGATATTTTTACCTTTCTTAGGCCTGTGAGCGTATTACTCCATAGCTGCAGGATTTCTTCCTCTCCGAGGCCCGGTTCATGTTGTCCAAAGAAGCGGTGTACTTTTTCAAGATAGATCGTCTGAATATCAAGGGCGTTATAACGGCCTTGCCTGTTCTCAAGCTTTACGGGACAGTCGAAACGCCTGGAAATATCTTTCATTGCTTCTACTGACGACTCGAGCACCGGCATGTCGTGAAAAGCATCCTCTTCAAGCAGCCTCAGGACTAGCGAAGTCGTCCCTGCCCTTAATCCGAGTGCGTACTCGGACATGTTGGAATCTCCCACCAGGATGTGAAGTCGCCTGTTTTGGCCTTGCCTGGGAATCTCTCTCTTTCTCAAATTGATGATTCCCCGCACCTGGGAGGTCCTATCGCTGAAAACCCTATCAATGAAATCCGCTCGCTGGCTCAATTGGAAAGGCCCTGTTTGTGTCGTTCCGCCCTTCATCACCCTACCTGCGCCGGTAAATATTTGTCGCGTCACCAGGAATGGAACAATGAAGCTGATGCTTTCCATGGCGCGGGGGGCTACCAGATAATTCTCGTGGCAGCCGTAGGTGGTGCCGAAAGCATCTACGTTGTTTTTGAAAACGTGCAGCTTCCCCGTCTTCCCAGCCTGAGCCAGGAGAAAACCGGCCAGTTCCGCCAGCTCCCATACGATGCGATCACCAGCTTTCTCATGGGCTACCACGTCACTTACGCTAGCGCACTCCGGTGTTGCGTACTCCGGATGCGCTCCTCGGTCGATGTAGAATCTGCCACCGTTTCCCAGGAATTCGCCTGCGAGGGGGTATCCCACAACCTTGAGGGCTGACATGAGATACTGCGTTATCCCTTTCAGGTGTTCCAGCAACAATTCGTCCTCCCAGCGGGATTTTGATTTTCCTTCCCCTTGGCTGTGGAACAATGCGTATTCGCACTCTGTACCGAAAATGCGACTTTTCAAGGATCACTCCCCTTCTACTTGCTTGAACTCGTCCAGGAATTCCGGGCCGGCTTTCTGGAGCACTCCTTCCATGAATTCGTCCAATTTCTTGAGCTTTTGCCTCGTCGCTTCCTCCGATATCGAGGTGGACGGCACTGGGGCCTCAGGTGTGTCCTCTTTCTTGCCTTTTTGCCTTTTGTGTATTAGCCCTGTTTTCGCTTGTTTTGATTTGCTCATGTATGGTCTCCTGTGATGAATGGATTGCCTTCAAGCTTGGACCATCTCCAGCAACTCTCTCGAATTAGAGCACCGGTCAAACACTTTCTCAAACTGATCTCTGGTGCCTTTCAATGGGTTGAGAAGCGGAACCATGCGATGGACTTCTCCATGATCGAAGCCCACGACTTCCCAGTTGACCAAGAGAATTTCGTCCGGGAATTTTTCGATACATTTGCCTCTAAAATATGCCCTGGTATCAGGTGGAGCATGCTTGACAGCACGCAAAATCTCTGTGTCCTCAAGAATTCTGTTGATGAGGCCCTGGCTCTCGAGATGTGCGAACAACCCTTCTTCCGGTTCAATGTTGTGGTACTGCAGATCAATTACACGAAGTTCCGGGGAATCCCATGTCCGATTCCTACTGCTCCGGAACCTCTGAATGAGCCATAGCTTCGCGACCCAATCCAAACGCCCGGCAAGCCGCATCGGATCGTCAATGAGTTCAAAGTCCTTTGAGAGCGTTAGATTCTCCAGTCCACTCAGTGCATACTCCCAAGACTCCAGAATCAAGCCCGCATCGGGCACTTCGACGCCTATTCCTGATCGACAGTACTGCTCTGCCTTTGCCAGCAATATTCGCTGGATATCCAGAGCACCGATGGTGCGACCGTCATCCAATTCCACAACAAAATTGAACTCTGCAACTCGTCGCATCGCCTTCACCGGGTCTCTGAGCGTAAGATCCTCGTTCAGGAAATGGTCTTCCAGCATCTGGAGCACAATCTGCGTGGCCCCTATTTTGAGAAAGCACGCGAATTCACTCATGTTCGCATCGCCCAGTATGAGGTGTAATCTCCTAAACCGTTTTGAATCTGCGTGATGTTCCTCGCGGGTGTTAATGATGGGCCTCGAGTACGTTGTCTCGAGACCGAATACCTGCTCGATGAAATGCGCCCTTTGGGATAAAGCATAATGTTGACGCGGATTCTCACCTGTCGCGGAACCGACTTTCCCTGCTCCAGCAAAAAGCTGGCGAGTGACGAGAAATGGAACAAGGCTTCGCAAGACCTTATCAGGGTTGCGAACTAGACATTCCTCATGAGCTTCAGCTTCCATAAGGTAATTCTCGTGACAGCCGTAACTGTGTCCCCAGTAATCCACGTTGTTTTTGAAGAGCCCTATCTTCAGCTCGGGGATCGATTCTCTGGTTGCGATCAGAGCTTCGCGAAGAATCATTTCTCCAGCCTTGTCACAGGCGACTGCACTTCTTGCGCTCAAACATTCGGGAGTTGAATACTCCGGATGAGCATGATCCGTATACAATCTTGCGCCGTTTGGGAGAATAGCATTGATTCTAAGATTCTCGTCGTCCGAGATTGCCTCTTGGCCCGTGTTTTTTCCAAAAAGACGCCCTCGAAAATCACTAAAAGGAGTCTCATGACCGTAGTCCCATAGCAGTCTGGTTCCAGGTACTCTTAGTCCTGCTTTCCGAGCATAGGCATTCACCAGCAGGCAGGAAGCCTGGAATGCTGTAAGACCATGATCTCCTTGCAATTGGATCGCATATTCTTCTTCAATTCCTACGACCTTGGGGATGCTCATGCGCACTCCAGTCTTCACAGCCGGTCTATTTAAGCGATTCGGTTACTTCTACTGTTTCAACAGGTTTCTGTTCCTCGCACACGGCGTTTTTGTCGCGGGATAGGGAACGAATCCGCACAACCCTCTCTCCGCCGCGCCCTATGATCCTGTACCATTCTGCGGGGTTGGTATTGCTCGGTAAGTCTTCATTTTCTTCAAATTCCCGGCGAAGGGCTCTGAGTAAGTGATCGAGCGTGATTCCCTTTATCCCTCTGTTGACGAGATCCTTTACAGCAAAAAGCTTCGCCCGGTTTACGATGTGTTCGATGATCGCCCCGCTAACGAAATCCTTGAGATACAGGATCATATGTGTTCCGTCCGCGTAGGTTATTTCCATGAGTTCATTTTCCGGCTTCGGATTGTACAGGTCGTCCACAATCGTTGAGATGAGCCAATCAACCGCAGACACCTGATCGCCGCATTGTTCAACAATCAACGGATCAAGAGGCAGGTCAGGAGCCAGGTATTTGGCAAATATTTCAAGCGCCGCATTTCTGTCGGGCCTGGGAATACGGATCTTGCGATCTAAACGGCCTGGTCGCAACACTGCGGGATCAATGAGATCTTCTCGATTCGTCGCTCCAATTATCACAACGTTTTCCAAAGGCTCCAGACCGTCAAGTTCCGCAAGAAATTGAGGAACAATCGTTGCCTCCATGTCCGAGGATATTCCTGAACCCCTGACACGGAACATTGAATCCATCTCGTCAAAGAATATTATCACCGGAGTCCTGTGCCTGGCCTGGTTTCTGGCACGGGCGAACAGGTCCCGGATTGCCTGTTCCGTTTCGCCCACGTATTTGTTGAGCAGTTCAGGGCCCTTTACGTTGAGAAAGAAGCCTGCTTTGCGCTCTCCGGTTTCTTCCTCGATGCGTTTTGCAAGACTATTAGCCACGGCTTTAGCCAGCAGAGTCTTTCCACAGCCAGGGGGACCGTAGAGGAGGATCCCTTTGGGCGGAACAAGTCGATGCTCTTTGAAATACTCAGGATACAGATTCGGCAACTCAATTGCGTCTCTAATAAGCTCGATAGCTTCGTCCAGCCCGCCAATATCGGAATAATGTATGTCCGGAACTTTCTCCAGAGTCAGGCGGTCCACTTCGCCCTTTGGAAGCAGCCCGTAAGCGAAAAGAGACTCGTGGTCGTACTCAATTTTATCGCCTATTAGAATTTTCACCGAAGAAAGCGGCTCTGCTCTGGTTACTACGAGGCTTTCATCACCGACCGTCTTGACGAGTAATTTTTCATTAGTAAGAATCTGCTGTACGGTTGCAAGTCCGCCGCAAATGAGTTCAAATCCTCGCTGCTCCAATACCTGAAGCTCGTTGTTCAGGAGAAGCAATTCCCCTTTCCTGAAACTTCTTCTGCTAAGACGCTTCTCCTTGCCGGTTTGCCGAAGGGCGTGGAAGGTTCCCTTTGCAGGCTTTTCTTCTGCCTCTGGTTCTGGAGTCAAGACTTTTGCTTCGTGGAGCCGACCGTGATATTTTATTATGACCGCATTGTAATCCGGTCCGTACTGCACAAAAACCCCAAATGGAAGAGCCCTGTCTGCATCACGGTCCCGACCGGGCATAAGCCGTTGGATTTCGAGTCTGGAGGCATGAAGCGCTTCTGCCAGCAGGAGTCGTTTTTTCTCTGATTCCTGAACTTTCTTGCTGATTTCATCATTCTCTTGCGAGTCTTCAGGCAGCGCACATTCTTCTGCTTCTTTCACAATTGCCGCAGCCACCTCACGGTACTTGGCCCTTGTGGAGACGCCTTCCTCTTCATCATTCTTTTTCTGTTCGGAATCCATTGGTCCTATCTTACCTTGTCTTCACTATTTGGAATTGTCATATAACGGCAGTTTTTTTCGGCCCTTGCCATGGTACAGTTTTTTCGTCGCTTCGTCGAATTCCACCCGATGAGCTAACCATTCAATTGCCTTCTGCCTCTCCCATCCCCGATATTGGCACACCAGGTCAAACACGGTCCCGCCCACATCTTGGCACTCACGGCAGTGAAACGTGTTTTTCGCCAAATTGAAGAAGAGAGTCGGTTTTTCGCCGTCCAAAACGTGCCTATCCGTCTTGAAGCACTTCCCCATATTGCCTTGGACCTTGATCCCCAGCTCAATAGCTACTTGGATGATGGAATTAGCCTTTTCCAATTTCTGAAGATCCATAGCCTTAGTTTCCATTTCTTCGTTTCGTCCTGTGTATCCTCTGTGACAGAAGTTCTGTCCGACATAAAATCCCTCCGGCCCCCTTTGGATGGGGTGGGAACGGCAGGGTAGACTCCCCCCTTTGGTGAAAGAGGAGCAGGAGGGATTTTTTGGATATCACACACACCTGAATGCGATCCGTTTCTTTCGGCATTAGCCATAACTGCCTGCTATGCAAGGCAGCACTCAATGAACCATGACTTCAGTCTTTTTAAGTTGTTCGATCTTATCCTCCACGGTTTCCCTGTCATCGGCGGACCCGGTAAGGGTAAGATATTTTTGGAGATCTGTTATCGCTCCATGGATGTCGCCCGTTGCCTCTCGGATGAGCCCTCGTTGCTTGACTTCCAATGCTGAAATGGGGTCCAAAATCAATATCCATTCGATAGTCTGCAATGCCATTGCCTCTTGAGATTGGCGCCAGTAGATGGATTTCAAATTGCGCAAAAGCCTGACCAGAATCTGCCTTGGCCAAGCTGGATCAAGGAATCTCTGCGTGAAGGTGTGAGTTCCACCATATTGGATCTGGAACATTGTGCGGCAGTCGTCTTCACTGAGGATTCTGCCTTTGTTGAACGTGTCGATAACGATTCTTCCCTTGTCTTTGAGCAGCCCGGTTAGAAAATGGCCGGGAAAACCAATTCCATAAAGCGGCAGCCCTGCACGCCGTCCCACTCCTATGTAGACGATGGAAAGAGTAATAGGTATGCCTAGCTTTCTGTCGAGCACTTGGTTGAGAAAGCTATTGCGAGGATCATAATAGCCCGAGCTGTTACCTCGAAAGCCTTCTTCTTGAAACAGAAGACGATTCATCTCGTCGATTTCGCGCTCGGCGGTCGCAGTTTCACCAATTCGTGATTTCAGCTTTGCAGCCAGTCCGTCGAGTCGCTCCAAATAGGCAGATACGTCAAGATTCGGATATTCTAGCCTTGCAATAGTGAGTGCAGCTTGGGCCAACTCGATCTTGTGGTCGGGCTGGGCTGCCAGCGCTAAGATTTCGTTTGTCAATTCCGAATCTTGTTCCATCATTCTCTCATATGATTCCAATATCATTTCCGGCGGTCACTCTATGTCCAGCAAGCGGGCGGCGTTCTCCCCAAGGATTTTGCGTTTCTCCTTTTCAGTAAGCAATATGTTCGCTTGCAGTCCGCTGACCAGATAGGCCAAGCTCACTCCTGCAGTCAGTGGCAATGGGTAGTCCGTGCCGAAAAGAATCCTGTCGAAGCCAATGGTCTTTCGAATCTCTTTCACCACCATTTCGCGATCCATGAGCCATTCCACAGCAGCTATGTCTGCAAACACGTTCCTGAATTTCTTTCCGATCTGCAGCAATTCATGAAGCCAGATTCCTGGAACAAAAGTACTGTACGATCCGCAGTGAGCTAAGACAAGAGGCACGTCCGGATATTTTCTGAGAACCGGTTCCCAATGATCGGGATGCGCATTCTGGCTGAGCTCCAGAAGCTCAAAAGGACCTGCACCGCACCCTGTGTGAGACAGAACGATGGAGCCGGTCTGCCTGCAATAGTCAAAAAGGAGATTGATGTTTGCGTTTTCCGAAGGATTGAAGAACTGTGAAAACGGCAGCAGCATGATACCTTTCAATTTCAGCTTCCGGATCTCCTCCAGCTTCTGCTCCACGTATTGTCTCTCTTTGGAGAGATTCACCGACCCGAAACCATAGAGAATGTCCGGATAATCCGATACCCAATCCGCAACGTCCCGGTTGGTGACGTGGGTTGGAGAGTAGAGGCTTGCCCTTATTTGCGATAACATATTCTCGAAAGGCAGACGATGGGACTGAGCGCAACCCGAATAGGCCTTTCGCAGTGCTTCTCTGATTTCCGGTCGATCAACATCCGAGGGATCGGTATCTGTGGCGAGAATAACGCCGTGGGTTATCCCGGCCTGGCGCATGTCACCAAAAAACTTCAGATCCGGCATCTTGGGATGTACATGGAAGTCTATTATTGGAGCGAAATTGCGTCCCAGCAAAGCGGACCCTGGATACTTCCCGAGGTTAGAATCGCAATCTGCCTCCTGCACTATCCCCTTTCCCTTTATCAGAATGCATCCACTTGCGTCGGATGTGTGGTGCAAGGCTTGCAGGGCTATGGTGATACGGTACTTGACCCTGAAATCTTCTGTTTCGTAGAGGTACGGCTGGAGCCTTGAAATCAATTCCGGGGTTTCTTGGGGGTCGATGCGGAAGAGGTCGCGCACCACTTTCCACCGCCTATCAGGCGGATCATGGACAAGTGCCTCCACTATTTGGTCAGCATCCGGAAGTGGAGGGAATCCGATGTAGGATTCTTTTGCTTTCATCTCACCTCGCGAGAAGCAGGCCCCCTTTTCCGGGGTCTGCTGACGGCACTTGTTATGTATCCCTGAAGATTCGTCTCTTCGTTATTGTAGCCGTGAGCCATCAGATGGCACTGGAAGGCAACCCGATTACTGTCACTGTGGCAGTCTCATTGTGGAGCTGACATCCAGAGTCACGTCTTGAAGGACAGTATTCTCCGTAAGTATAGAAACCCGTCACAGGTACGCCTCTGCCGACGACCGAACAAATGCGGGAAGTCTCTTCACCGGTGCGATGTCCCAGCAGGATTTTGCGTGCCATGCACGAATAGAAAAAGATCATTGCCGGCGTAGTGTCGTTACCCAAATCCGCCATAGCTCGTCTCGCGGCTTCGGAAGAGGCCTCCAACAAGTTCTCGTCAAGTCCGCCGGTAGCCAACGTCATTGTCACCCCTTCGGGCACTTCTCCCGCGAACGTTACGGACCCGTCTTGCTCATTCAATCCCATGGGTGCACGCAATATGGCGTCCTCGCCAAGGCGCAGGGATTCGTCCACCATTCCGAACGGGAACTGGACCCCTACGGCAGGGAGCTTGGATGCCAGCGGTCCAAGGTATTTTCGGTAAACGGTCAGGGCCGGTTCTCCATCAAATTCGTAAACCACGTTGCCCTGCGCACGGGTGACTTTCCTCGGTATTCCCGCCGGGAACCAACCGCTTCTCACCCCTGTACCAACTTTGAAATTGCCCGCCATGCCCATAGCTACCGCTGAATCGGATAGCACCTTATTCCTGATGAACTGCCATGTTTGCTTGAATTGCCTGGCATCGCCCGCTGCACCTCCGCTTATGGGAATTTGGGCGCCGAGAACCGATGTCATTCCATTCGCTATGGCGCTACCGTTTCCAGTGAGCCCGTCCGAGAGTAGCTGCACATGACGCGAGGTGGGGGGAAGAGCACGTGCAAGTTGCTTTCCCGCAAAGTTCCCGTCTCCTCTGATATTTGAGACAGAACTGACCACAAAACTGATCTGATCAGTGGCAATCCCTGCCAACACGGCAGACGCCGCGCTATATCCCGCTGAGGATATTTCGCCATCAGTGGTGCACCCGATGAAGTTTTCCGTGCCAGTCACATCGAAGGCTCCTGCCACCAAATCCTCAATACCATTGCCTGGAGCACAGAAAAGCCAACAGGCATCAGGCTTTCTACGCAATTCGTTAACAAGCTCATTTCCCATGCGCTGCCCCAGCGCCCTGGAAAACGGCTCTTTGCCAACGACTGTGGCCGCCTTGAACATTTTTCTCCCCCTTCAAATGCAGCCCATATCAAAGCTCCACTCATTGCCGGCCGTACGCGAGCTTGCTGGTCTGCTCTAAAGCACCTCTCATACCGATTCATAAAGGCCCGCTCACCATGGAAATGAAGTGAGCGGGCAACTTCACGCGAGCTTAGAAAGGAAGTTTTCCGGTCACCAGAAGCGAGAAGGCCGGGAGCCACAGCCCCACAAAAGCCCAGACAATAAGTGACCAGGCAAGCCCCTTCGCTGGGAACTTGCCGTAGGCGTTCAGCCACACTTCAATAGTAAGCACTGTGTAACCGGCGCAGGCCAATGCAAAGAAGTTACTCTTGGCTACCAACTGTTTTCCGCCTTCCACAACCGGTCCTCCCGTGAAAAAGACGACCATATAGATCGCGGAGACGATAGCAACAGTAAGACTGACGTTGCCCACGGACCTCAGATCTTCCAGACCCGTCAGCAACGCATACGATACTGTGCAGTAGAGTAGTCCATGAACAAAGAGAAGTCCGGCTGTGAAAGGATCCTTGAATACAGCGGCTTGGAGTATCGCGCCCAATACAACTACCGTGCCCACGAATCCGGTGGCTGCACCGGTTCCTTTGGCTTCGCCCTTACCCAAGAACAGTATTGCGACGGGTAACCACATCACGCTGATGGCTATCAGCAATGCTAATGTCATGCCTACACCTTCCTTTTGTTTGGAGGATAATCTTACGGTCCCATCTACGGCCTCCTGCGTAAGTGGGACACCGCACTGGCAGACCCTTTGCTGGTTTTGTCATCCTGAAAGTTACCTACCCCCTTTCATTGCAGACTAAAGGGCCTTTCGGTCTATCCCCCAATTCGGGACATGTGTCGCATCGAGTGTTGTCTGCTTCCGTCGTTGGCTTCATGCCGCTTGGGCTTTTTCGTAATCGCTTCTTGTATCAAGGTCGCGAGTTCTCCGTCAGAACATTGCTCTCTGAGGGGTTTCATTATATCCACCTCATGGTCGGACATGAGGCAAGGTCTAAGTTTACCGTTCGCAGTAAGACGCAAACGGTTGCACGTGCCACAAAAATGGTTACTGATGGGGCTTATCAGTCCTATTTCACCTAGAGCCCCGGCAAAGCGGAACCGTCGACATGGTCCATCCGAACAATGTCGAGGAATGGGATGAAGGCTACCGTATATTTTGAGCTTTTCCACTATTTCATTGCAGGACATGAACTTCGCAAAATCCCAATTCATGCTGCCCATTGGCATGTACTCAATGAAACGGAACGAATATGGTTTCTCGATGGAGAGCCTGGCGAAACATCCCAGTTCGTCATCATTAAGTCCCTTTACTGCCACAACGTTTATCCTTATAGGATTGAAACCGACCGACTCTGCTTCGCGTATTCCTTCCCAGACCTCTTGATAATGGTCTCTTCTTGCTATTTTTCTGAATTTCAGGGGATTTAGGGTGTCAAGACTGATGTTTATTCGACGCAAACCGGCTTCCCAAAGTGGACGAGCCATACTCTTCAAGAGAACACCATTGGTGGTGAGGCCTAAATCTCGAATTCCCGGTACGTTCAATATGTCGCGGAGAAGATGACAGACATCCCTGCGCAATAGCGGCTCGCCACCGGTAACTCGGACTTTTGTTATGCCCATTTCGGCCGACACATGGATTACTCTAAGAATTTCTTTGTAGGACAATATGTCGGAATGTTCCAAAAGCCCCAAACCGTTGGCCGGCATGCAATACACGCACCGTAGATTGCATCGATCCGTAATGGATATACGGAGATAGGTGATTTTTCTTTTGCAGTGATCCACGATGGCGGTCACTATGACCTCCGGAGATTCATGGCGTACCGATTGGAAGGGCTGCTGCAAACAACCAAGCAACGCCCTGATTGAAAAGGAATAGCCTTTCGATAGGCGCGATCCGGGTACGTCTTTTCGCCGCCCGGATCGCCACCTTGTCCGATGAAATACGCATGTGGTTCCAGGATTCGCCCAGTTTATTCGGTGGAGCCTTTGCACAATTTGTACCAATTCTTGCAGCGGAATCGCGTCCCAGCACAAAAGCATCCCCATCAATAATTTATCGAGAACATTTGATTTTCTCTTCCAGTACCAGGCTGCTTGATATCACCTGTTCCTCATTCGCAAGAGTCACCTGATCTCCCTAGAACCAGGCGAAACCGTTTTGCCCCACATGACCCCACATCACACTTTCTGCTGTCACTTCAGGTAATTACCGCTCAAACGCCAGGTAGGGCTGGGGTATTGAGTCCCGCGGTTTGCTACCCAAGTCAGTCGATTCGCCGCATGCCGGGTCGATTGACCACGAGAAGTTATTATCAGCGGGTCATCTTATCCAATTCCGTAAGCTGATGGCATGGCATTTGCTCTGTCGCTTTCGGGCGACTTCTAAGCAGAGTTTTGTGAAACAGGAAGGTCAGGGTTGTAATGCTTGATTATCATCTCATGCAGCGATTCACCGGTACCCGCAGAGATTATGATCGTATGGTCGCGACGATTTGTCAGGAATGCACAGTAGGCTGCGGACTGTGCGCCTACGTGAGTGAAGGCCGACTCGTCGACGTTCAGGGTGACGAGAGACACCCGATAAGCAAGGGAAGACTGTGTAGCCGCGGCACAGCTTTCGCCCGAGACTTGGCCTGTGCTGAGAGAATCACGAGACTTGCCGGAAGGAAATCGCTGCTGGATGATTTCGAGGAACTCGACGGCTGGGAACAGGCTCTGGATTTACTGGCTGATCGCCTCAAGAAAGTCCGGGAGCAACACGGCCCCAAATCGCTGTTTATCGACTGTGATACTGGTGCAGGCTTGGACTTCTACTATGCAGCCACGCGCTTCGCTGCCCTTTGGGGAACGCCCTATGTTTCCAGCCCGTTCGACGACCCCAACAATTCCGGTTCTACCATCTCCAATGCGCCGGACGGCGACTGTTCCGCCTGGATTCACAGTCGATGCCTGTTCATCGTGGCGGCTGACCCTGCATCAACGCATCCGGTGGCCTTTCGTTGGGCGCTGGAAGCTCAGAAGAACGGCGCAAAGATTGTCGTGGCAGATACTCGTTTTACAAATACCATGTCCAAGGCTGACCTAGCGTTGAGGATCGGCTCGGATGCCGGCAACCTGCTGGGCGCAGCTCTCATGAAAGCGATCCTGGACGAACAGCTGTGCGGGCCAAACTCAACTTCGAATGGACTCGATATCCCTGAATCCTGGTGGAATTCCTTTGACGAAATATCCCTGGAGTCCGCGGCCAAGGGCACAGATCTACCGGTGGCCAGACTGAAGGAGGCTGCAATCCTTGTTGCCAAGAAAAGGCCAACGAAACTGATCACAGGCAAGCGACTGGCGCATTTGCCTGGTTACGAAATCTGGCGGACCATAGCAACGCTCATGGGTTGGACGGGTCAACAAGGAGGTGGCTGGTATCCTCTGGATTCAGGGCGGCCGACTCTCTGTTCGTCGGCAGATCTGCAAGGAGAGAACTCCCAAGAAATAGCAGAGAAAGCGCAGAGTGACTCGCGTAGTGCCGACGGCTTCGATACTCCCAGGGCCGTCATCTGTTCGGGGGGCCTCAGTGATTTCCACTCCGGGTCGAAGCAGTCAGGCAAAGCTCCGGTGTTGATAGCGCTCTTCGGTTGTCTCTGCAGTGAAACAGCCGACCATTGCCATATGCTCTTCCCCGCTCAAAACTGGGCTGAACGGGAGAGCCTTTTCTTCAGCAATGACCGGGCGATCCAATGGAGTCGCAAGATTGTGGAACCTCCGGATTCGACCAGATCGGGCCTCGACTTCTGGATGGGGCTCGCCAAGCGTTTCGGATGGCAAGATCATTTTCCCTGGAAATTGGACGACGATAATGCCGACCATGAAGCCTTCGTTGACTGGCTACTGGCTCAAGATACATCCACAAAGGGCTGCACTGTAGAGGTCCTCAAAAAGTCATCGGAGGACGGGATATTGGTGCATTGGCCGTTTGACGGGAACCAATCGCTCCAGGGATCGTCCGCTGCCCTGGTACGCGGTTATGAAGAGATCACCCCGGAGTTTGCGTGCTTTTCTCATCAGCCTGCCGACGAAGCTGATGAGCTTTACCCTCTATATCTTGAGGTTCCGGACAGCATTTCGAAGAAAGCAATCTGCGTCGGAAATGAAACGCTGGATAACGGCAACTTGCTGCAAATCAACCCTGAAATCGCTCGGGCGCTTGGAATAGACACCGGTGACGAAGTAGTCGTTCAAGATTCTGAAACATTCGTGGAGGTTAGAGCCTGGGTCACCCGAATGGTCCCTCGCTGGTTGGTTTACCTTCCGAGCGGATCACGCAACAAACGAGTCTTGGTTCGCAAGAAAGGACAATCCGGTCCGGACGCCCTCAATATTCTTAGGAAGCTGCTTTGATGACCGAAATGTACACCCGAAATAAACCGAAGAACATGTTGTTGGTGGACGCATCCCTTTGCATAGGCTGTTTGAGCTGTCAGACAGCCTGCCAGATGGAACACGACCTGCCAGCCTGCTGCCGAACCGTAAGAATCGTGCAACTGGGACCTTTCCATCAAGGTGAAGACTTAACGATGTCATTCTTGCCCACAACATGTTTTCACTGCGACCGTCCAGCTTGCGTTGAGGCGTGTCCCACAGGCGCAATGCAGAAGAGAAGCGACGGGATCGTGTTTTCCGACCCGGAGATCTGCATTGGTTGTCAGACGTGTGCTGTGGCCTGTCCCTACGGAATTCCGACGCTCAACCGTGCCAACGGGAAAATTGCCAAATGCAACGGATGCAAAGACCGCATCGATCTCGGACTCTGGCCCGTGTGTGCTCTGAAATGCCCCACGGAAGCCCTGGTTTTCGGCCGTTCGACCAGAGTTGTTCAGGACAAGCGACAGCGAGAAGCGTTGAAGTTGGCCAGAGCGCTGTAAGAGGAAGAGACAATGTTTAGACTCACTGGCGCCCTTTCTGAACAAGAATTCCTGCATCATGTGGTGCAGCGGAGCGGGCAGAACTTGTTGGAATGTCTTCAGTGCGGCAAATGCACGGGCGGTTGCCCCATCGCATCTGAAAAAGTGTCTGGTCCGAGGAGGCTGATAGCCGAGATTCTCTCGGGCATGAGAAACGAGGCGTTGAAGAACCCCACCTGGTGGTATTGCGTAAGTTGCGGGACATGTATGACCAGATGCCCGGTTGATATCAACATGTATCAAGTCGCGACCGCTCTATGCGAACTCGCTCAGGAAGGCGGCATCGCCCCGTCAGAACGGGATATTCACCTGTTCGAGGAACTGTTCCTGAAATCTGTGGAAAAATACGGCCGAGTAAAGGAATTGAGGACCGTCGCTGCATACAACGTCATTACCAAGAATCCCTTAAAGGACATGGATAAGGCAGTGACTCTGATGCGAAAAGGCGCCTTTTCCCCTCTGGAAATTCTCAGTGGCTGGGCCAAAGACCGAAAGGTCTCCCGCATCTTTGCCTTGGCGCGACGCACATCTGAAGGGGGACACGAATGAGGGTCAGCTATTACCCGGGTTGTTCTCTAGAAGGCACAGCCAAATCGTACGACATCTCAGTCAGACATGTCTGCCGCAGCCTCGACATCCAGCTCGAAGAAGTACCGACCTGGGCATGTTGCGGTTCCTCTCCTGCTTTGAAAATGAACCGTCTGCTGTCTACAGCGCTTTCCGCTCACAACCTGGCTCTGGCGGAACGGCAGAACTTGTCTGATGTTGTGGCCCCGTGCCCGTTTTGTTTCAGGCGCCTTAAAAGTGCACAAGAAGAGATGGCAAGAGATCCTGCACTCAGGCAAAAGGTTGAGCAGACTATTGAAAGCCAGGTCAACGGAAATCTTACTATCCACAACTTGCTGGGATTCCTTACCGAGAGAGTAGGCATGAAGGCCATAGGGGAGAAGATCAGAAAGCCGCTCACCGGGCTGAAGTTGATCCCGTATTACGGCTGCTACGTCGTTAAGCCTCCCAGCGTTACGTGTTTTGACGATCCCGCGAACCCGACTTCCCTCGACGAGATTCTGAGAGCCGCCGGAGGAGAAGTGCTCGACTGGGATTTCAAGTCTGAATGCTGCGGCGCAGGCCTTTCTCTGAGCAAACCTGAAAAGGTCTGCGAACTGACCGGTCGTCTCGTCAGAGACGCTGCATGGCGTGGAGCCGATGCCATAGTGGTTGTCTGCCAGCTCTGCCAGGCAAATCTGGACTTACGCCAGCGGGAAATCGGGTTGACTGATAAAAAGGAATACCAGTTACCGGTAATCTATTTCACAGAGCTACTAGGTTTGGCATTTGGCTGCGCTTCTGAGCAGTTGGGTCTTGACCGCCATTTCGTGGATCCTCTGGCCGTTTTGAAGAGAAAGGGTCTTGCATGATGAAAAAGGTCGGCGTGTACATCTGCCATTGAGGCATAAACATAGGCGCAATAGTTGATTGCGCGAGGATAGCCGAAGAAATAGACGCGGAATTGGACGAAGTGGCCGTTTCCAGGCACTACAAGTATATGTGCTCAGAACCCGGCCAAAAGCTGATTCGGGACGACATTGCCGAACTGGGCCTTGACCATGTGGTTGAAGCTTCCTGTTCGCCGAAAATGCATGAACCTACATTTCGCAATGCAGTGTCCGCCGCAGGAATGAATCCCTATCTCTTCGAGATGGTGAACATCCGGGAACATTGCTCATGGGTCTCGGAGGATCCGGAAGCGGCAACAAGAAAAGCCAAGGACCTGATTCGCGGAGGAATTGCCCGGGCAGTCCATCACGAACCCCTGAAGGGGTCTAAGAAATCGGTCAACCCTAAGGCGATGATAGTCGGAGGCGGAATCGCCGGCATTACGGCAGCCTTGAAAATCGCCAACGCAGGTTACCAGGTCTATATGGTGGAAAGAGAAGAGATCATCGGCGGGAAGATGGCTCAGTTTGACAAGACATTTCCCACCCTTGATTGCTCTGGATGCATCTTAACCCCAAAGACCAGCGAGGTCGGGCGACACCCCAATATACAGGTTCTAACCAAATCCCAAGTTATGGATTTGACCGGATTTGTTGGAAACTTTAAAGTCCGTGTCTTGCAGAAGCCCAGATATGTGCGCACCGACAAATGCACAGGCTGCGGTGACTGCCAGCAGGTATGCCCTATAGACATACCAAGTCCTTTTGAGCTTGGCATGACTACCCGCCATCCCATAAGCCGCCCTTTTCCACAGGCAATACCCAATACCTATTCTATTTTGCGTGAAGGAATGCCTCCGTGTCAGGCGGCTTGCCCTGCAGGAGTCAATGTTCAGGGCTACATGACGCTCACCGGCGCGGGCAAATTCGTTGAAGCCTTGGCCTTGATTCGTGAACGCATGCCATTCGCTTCTATTTGCGGCCGGATCTGCGTTCGTCCGTGCGAGAGCTCATGCAAGAGAGGTCAGGTCGACGCACCTACAGCCATCTGCCACACAAAGCGTTTTCTGGGAGATTATGAAAAAGAGCACAGCTTGTACTCGAATCCGCCCATGAAAGAACTTCGCGACAAAAAGGTTGCAGTGATTGGCGCAGGACCGGGCGGTCTTTCAGCTGCATATTACCTGGCAATTGAAGGCTATCAGGTTACTGTTTTCGAGAAACTTCCTGTCATTGGGGGAATGCTGAATGTTGGAATTCCCGATTATCGGTTGCCACGACAGATAATCGATGAAGAAGTTGAAAACATTCGTTCCATGAATGTCGCTTTTCGCACGGGCGTAACCTTCGGGAAGGACATCACTATTGATGACCTTGAAGATCAAGGCTATCAGGCAGTGTTCCTGTCCATAGGTCTGCATGTAAGTCGACGCCTGGGAATTGACGGAGAAAGCCTTGATGGAGTCGTCGGCGGTATAGATATGCTCCGAATGGTAGCCCTCAAAGAAGACGTGAAGGTCGGCCAAAATGTGGTCGTTATAGGCGGAGGAAACGTCGCCATCGATGTGGCCCGTACAGCTGTTCGACTGGGAGCGGCCCGGGTGGACCTGGTCTGCCTTGAAGCAAGGGATGAAATGCCCGCGTGGGAACGGGAAACTCACGAAGCGATTGAAGAAGGAGTGGCTATTCACAATTCCTTGGGCCCCAAGGAATTCGTGGGCCAAGACGGAAAAGTTCAAGGAGCTGTGTTCAAGCGCTGCACATCGGTGTTCGACGAAAACGGCGCATTTCGACCGACTTATGACGAAAACGAGTTGACGGAATTGGCTTGTGATACCGCTTTCGTGGCCATTGGCCAGGCTTCGGAGAGCAACCTGTTAAGCAACCTGGGGATCGAACTGGCCCCTGGCGGGAGAATTGTAACTGACGCTGAGACCCTTGCCACGACCCGTCCCGGCCTGTTTGCGGGGGGAGACTGCACGCTCGGGCCGGCGACATTCGTTCAGGCGGTGGCCCAGGGGAGACAGGCAGCGCTAGCGATTCACAATTTTCTGGAATTTGGAGGGCTCAGGGAAGTCGAGTCGAAAGAAAGGCCCATTGACAAGCAGCTGAATGAGGCAGAACGACTTCGTGCAAAGCCGATTGCTCGCAATGAGATGCCCGAGCTACCTCCGGAGACACGTACGAAGTCCTTTGATCCGATTGAGTCGGGTTTTACTGAGGACATGGCGAGAAGTGAAGGTCAACGATGTCTCTCGTGCGGCCTGTGCTGTCAGTGCGGGGAATGCGTCCGAAAGTGCGGCCCTCAGGCTATCAACCTCAACGAGCGGGAACGAATTCACGAACTCGAGGTAGGAGCCATTGTGGTGGCTACAGGGGTAGACGTTTTTGACGCCTCGAAATACCCGGAATACGGGTACGGCAAATATCCCGACGTGATAACCAACCTCCAATTCGAGCGCTTGTGCAACGCTTCCGGTCCCACAGGCGGGAAGATCCTGAGACCCAGCGACGGCAAGGTTCCACAAAACGTGGTCTTCGTTCAGTGTGTGGGTTCCAGAGACAGGGCCAAGGGCAATGAGTACTGTTCCAAAGTGTGCTGCATGATCAGCGCTAAACAGCTCAGCATTTTCAAGCATCACAATCCCCACGGTCAGGCCTACGTCTTCTATATAGACAACCGGGCCGGAGGCAAAGGGTACGAAGAGTTCCTCAGGCGTGCCATCGAGCATGAGCATGCCCAGTATATCCGGGGAAGAGTTGCCAAAGTCTTTCAAGATCAAGGCCGGCTGGTCGTCCGAGGAGAAAACAGCCTGGCAGGCGCACCTGTGGAAATAGAGGCCGACCTTGTAGTTCTCGCAACCGGACTCACACCTCAGAAGGACCATGCCTCAATTGCGAGAGCGCTCAACCTGTCCACCGACAAATATGGTTTTTTCATGGAATTGCACCCCAAACTGGGCCCTGCTGAGACCTCACTCGCGGGAATCTACCTTGCCGGTGGAGCGCAAGGTCCCAAGGATATACCCGAATCGGTTGCTCAAGGCGGCGCTGCGGCTGCTGAAGCGCTGACCCTGTTCAGCGTGGGACAGGTAGAAATTGATCCTACCGTGGCCCGGTTGGACGAACGACTTTGCACGGGATGCAAGACCTGCGCCGGTCTGTGCGCTTACAATGCCATCTCCTTTAACGAGCAGCAAAAAGTGGCTTCCATTAATGATGCCCTGTGCCAAGGGTGCGGAACTTGCGCAGCCGCTTGCCCGGTGGCTGCGATCGGAGTCAAACATTACACTCCGGATCAGATATTCGCGCAGATTGAGGGGATTCTGGCATGACCGATTTTGAACCCAGAATTATCGCGTTTCTCTGCAATTGGTGCTCCTATGTAGCGGCCGATGCGGCAGGGGTCGGACGTTTTGCGCAGCAAGCCAACGTTAGGGTCATCCGGGTTTTCTGCTCCGGTATGGTGGACCCAAGCTATGTAATAAAAGCATTCGCTTCCGGAGCGGATGGAGTGATGGTGGCCGGGTGTCACCCGGGCGATTGCCATTATTTGGCCGGAAACATAAAGGCTCTGCGCCGATCGTTTCTCTTGAGGAACCTGCTGTCGGAATTGGGTGTGGAAAAGAAGCGTTTTAGGCTCGCATGGATTGCCGCATCGGAGTCTCCCTTGTACGCCCAGTTTGTTAATGAATTCGTCGACGAAGTTCGCGAACTGGGGCCGTATCTTCCTCCAAAGACAAAAGCTGCGAAAGGAGTGGCTTGAATTGCCCAAGAAGAAATTGGCGATATTCACGGCGACTGGTTGCTCGGCTTGTGAAAATGCCATACTGGATGTCCATTATCAGGTGACTCCTTTAAGCAAATGGGCTGAGATCTCCTTCTGGCCGTATCTGCTGGGGTCTCGTTGGAAAGACCTCGATGAAGCTGGGCTGACGATCGATGTTTGTCTGTTTGCCGGTGCTATAGGAACGGAAGCGGATCGTCAGGCTGCACTCAAGCTCCGTGACAGATCAAAGCTCATGGTTGCCTGCGGCGCGTGTGCCGCATTCGGCGGATTGCCCGGATTGATCAATCT
>JACRDE010000541.1 GCA_016212935.1 Desulfomonile tiedjei
GCCTAAGACAACATCGATAGCACCAATGCATGGATGAACCTTCCCAAATACATCTATATATAAATGATTACGATTACATATAAATGTGTCTCTAAGGGCACCTGCCTGCTCATGGTCGCTACGGTCCCATCTCTACGTTTCACCTTGCCTCATATCCCTCTCCCTCTCTCCGCACGCCACGACCATGACCAGTGTCTCCTCGGTCTGAGCTTATCATCACGCCTAGACACAACCACATTCATATATAAGTACGGGTAGATATAAGTGACGGTCTCTTCCTTCATCCCCCTTACATGGACACATCTTCCTCGACATGGGACACATCCTCGTACATAGATGTGTCAAGGTATTCATACGTGATTATAGTCATTTAAGTGAGTATGGACACATTGACACGGGTATTTGAGTGAACATGACCATTAGGAGAAAAAGGTAATAGCCGGTTCGATGAAATCCGAACCGGGTAGACATAGCAAGGACCTGTACTAGTGTCCTTCTTATACTTATAATATAATATATATTATATATATTAAGTATTTACCTGCACGCAAGGGAGGACACATCCCCATTTTGAATGTGTCCTAGATGTGTCCCTTGTGTCCTAATTCATATGATTATCTAGCCCTACAACGCGACTTATGGCATTTTGTGCTTGATTTTTCCTGATGCCTGCCATACTACGCAAGATACTATCAGATCAGGAGGCAGGCCATGCTCCCGTGTCCACGATGTGACGAACACTCCTACCCAGTCCCGAAATTTGATTTGGGCAGGGACGATATCACAGAATTCGCCAACGAACTGAGAGGCTTCCACGAACAGTTTGCCGAGTGCTTTCAACGAAGCGAATCCAGGGAGCATTTCTTCAACTACATGGCTGGGCAATTTAGCGAGTTGGAACGCAAATCGATTGAGCCCATAGCACTGGCTCTAAAAGACGGTAATGTCAGGTCATTGCAGCGTTTTGTCAGCGATGCGCCGTGGGACGATGAGAGGATAATGTCCAAGTATCGTAGTCTGGTTAGTGACGACCTCGGCAGCGCAGATGGAGCGATGATCTTCGACGAAAGCGGGTTTGTGAAAAAAGGCCAAAGCTCAGTCGGTGTCGCTCGCCAATACTGTGGGACAATCGGAAAAGTCGAGAGTTGCCAAGTAGGGGTCTTTGCTGGGTATGTGTCTGAACATGGATATGCCCTGGTCGACAAGCGGCTGTTCATCCCTGAGAAGTGGTTTGGAGACGACTATCGCGAACGCCGAACAAAGTGCAATCTGCCTGCTGAAACTGTTTTCCAGTCCAAGCCCAAACTGGCGGTAGAAATGCTCACGGCCCTCAGCCAAGAAGATGTTCTTCCTTTCAAGTATGTGCTTGCCGACTCATTGTACGGGGCCAGCCCGGAGTTTATCTCAGCGGTTGAGGCACTGCCTGACAAAACCTACTTCGTATCGGTTCCCAAAGATACCCAATGCTGGTTGAAGCGACCGATGACCGTTACCAAAGAGTACCGATGGGGTGGAAGCAAACGCCGAAAGAGAGTCTTGGCTGCTCCTGACACCAAGCCCTTGACGGTGGAGGAACTGGCCAAGAACATGAACGACTATTTCTGGTATCGCCGAAAGGTGTCGGAAGGGACCAAGGGGCCAATCGTCTATGAGTTCACCCGGCGCCGAGTTATCCTTTCTGCTGCCGGGCTTCCCAAGAAAACCGTTTGGTTGCTGATCCGTCGAACGTTGGGCGACGATCCACAATACAGCTATTTCATCAGCAACGCCATGAGCAGTACGAGGCTAAGAACGCTTGTATGGCTCAGTGGTCTGAGATGGGCAATCGAACAGTGTTTTCAGGAAACCAAAACAGAGCTAGGCATGGACCACTACGAGGTGCGCAAGTTTCCAGGATGGCACCACCACATCATAACCTGCATGCTGGCTCATTTCTTCCTCTGGCACCTGAAAATCAGGTTGGGGAAAAAAAGCACCCTCCATTACTTTGTCGCAGCTTAGGGTATTGATCAAAATCATCTTGCCGATGAAGAAGCACACACTCGAAACGCTGATCGAACAGGTAATCTGGATACAGAACCGAAACCATCGGGCCTACCTGTCGCATAGAAAAAGGTGCATGCTTGAAGTCCGGGAAGGGCCATAAGCGACATGCAGAAATAAGTGACGTTGTAGGGCTAGTTTTTTCTTTATGTTGTCAGGATCGAGCCAGTACTCCGTGACCTTCTGACCGTCCTTGTTTGCTCTGCGCTTCTTTCCCTTTTCGTGTACCTTGAGGCTAGCGATGCGCCATTTCAGCCGGTCTTTCGTCATGGCTCCCTGCAAGTCCAGTCCTTGGGATGTTGCCATATCAGTCAGTTCTTGATTGAGATTGCCCAACTCGTACCACCCTGGTTTTTGGACTTTCTCAGAAAGGAAACGGAGGATGATCACGTCAGGTAGCCCAAGTTGAGAGAGTCAGGTAGTCATTGCCATGAGTGAAGTTCTCAGGGTATCTATCTTCTTCTCCAGCTCTACCAGAACGTTTTGGGCTCTTGTAAGGTCTCGATTCCGACCGATAGTCTCAAGCACCTGTGCAGCGTCCGCCACGCTGGTTACGCCAAAATTGAGTACAGAGCCTTTGAGCTCATGAGCTGCCCTCTCTAGGTCGTCAGGCTCTCTTTTCGTGACTGCCCAGCGGATTCGATCAACGAGCCGTATGCTGTCCTCGACAAAGGTATCGACAAGCTCTTTGAGCAACCCGGCATCTCCCGCACACCTTTCAAGCAAGAAATCTCGTTGGACGGAAACCTCATCCCGTTCAGTGGAGCTTCTCGGATCCTCATCTTTATCGGCCGCAGGAAACAAACTCTCGATTGTTTCGTGCAGTTCCTGAAAGTTGATAGGTTTGGATATGTAACCATCCATTCCCGCTTCGAGGCACCTTTCTCGGTCTCCTTTCATTGCGTGGGCTGTCATTGCCACGATGAGGACATGCTTTTCATCGCCCTTCTCTCGATCTCTGATTAATTTTGTGGCTTCAAACCCATCCATTGCCGGCATCTGAACATCCATCAGCACCAGATCAAAGATCTCATGGACGATTGCTTCCACAGCCTTCTCGCCATCTTCAACCACCGAGACGCAGTGCCCCATCTTCTCGAGAAGCTTCACCGCCAACTTTTGGTTCACCAAATTGTCTTCGGCGAGAAGGATGCGAAGTCTCTTATGGCTCTCCCGTATAGAGTGGCGAGTGACGAGGCATTTTCTTGTTGCTGTTTCATCCGGGTTCTGGATCGCTTTCACTATGGTAAGGAGAAGCACCGACTGGCTGACCGGTTTGAGGAGATACGCCGACACCCCCAAACTCGAGCATCTTGCAGCATCCCCTCTTTCTCCTGCCGACGTAAGGAGAACAATCGCTGGCGTTGAGATCTCCGAATGTCGATTGATCCTCTCTATGAGTTCAAACCCGTCCATTTCTGGCATCATGCAGTCGGTTAACATCAAGCGAAAAGGAGTTCCTTGGTTTTGGGCTTGCCGCAACACTTCCAGTGCCTCGAAGCCGCTCGCGACGACAGTCGGTTTCATTTTCCAATAAAGGAGCGTTTTCTCAAGTATTCTCCGGTTGGTCAGATTATCATCCACTACCAGCACGGAAACCCCTTCAAGATTCAGAGCCTGTTCCGGCACCCGTTCATCTTTGGCGCTAGGCGAGAGTTCAAAGGACACGGTGAAATGGAACTGGCTTCCTCCGCCCGGCTCACTTTCAACCCACACTCGCCCTCCCATCATCTCAACAAGCTGGCGGGTAATGGTAAGCCCGAGCCCTGTCCCACCGTACTTTCGTGTCTTAGAGCCGTCAGCCTGCTCAAATGCTTCAAAGATCTTTTGCTGTTTCTCAAAGGGAATTCCGATTCCTGTATCCCGAACCCTGAAATGCAGCATCGCATGTTCATCGCTTTCGGATTCCATCTCCACGTTGACGGCGACCTCGCCCTCTTGGGTAAACTTTATGGAGTTCCCAACAAGATTTACCAGTATCTGACGGAGCCTCCCTGGATCTCCTATCAGGGCATCAGGAATGTCAAACGGAACGTCATAAAGTAGCTCTAATTCTTTTTTGTGCGCCTGTGCAGCAAGAATGGTCATGGTGTCAGCCAAAGAATCGCGCAGAGAGAAGCTGACGCTAATCAGGTCGAGTTTTCCTGCTTGGATCTTCGAAAAATCTAAAATGTCGCCAATCAATGAAAGCAGCGATTCGGCAGAAACTTTGACTGCGTCGAGATATTCCTTCTGCTCTTCGGTCAAATCAGTGTTAAGTGCAAGTTCAGTCATGCCCAGTATGCCATTCATGGGAGTGCGTATTTCGTGGCTCATGTTTGCGAGAAACTCGCTCTTCGACCTGCTGGCCTCTTCGGCAACGCGGCGCGCCTCCACCAGATCGGTAACATCGACAAAAGATTCGATGGCCCCCGATACATTATCCCCATGTTTCGTGAGATTGGCATTGCGCAGCACGCTGAGAATTCTGCCGTCCTTGGCCCTCAACGTATATTGTTCCCTGAAGATGTTCGCCCTTGAATCCGAGACAAGAGTGGCGAAATCACCCTCAATGGGGGCATGACACCAAAATCGACAATGGTGGCCTATGATCTCTTCCCTGGAAAATCCTGTCACACGACAGAACTCCTGGTTCATGCTGTCTATTTTCCCGTTGATATCAAGGGTAAAAATGCTCGTGGCCGCAGTGGACAAGAGTTGCTGTTGGCGCATGTTTGCAGCCCGCAAGAGCTCTTCAACTTCCTTTCTGAAATCTATCTCTGCTTCGAGATCGTTGCGGCCTTTGATGAGCTTCTGTTCTATACGGCCAAGGTACAAATAGAAGAAGCCAATCAAGCCTGCTCCAGCCACGACACAAAGAATTACCAAGCTGTAAGACAGCTTTCGTAGGCCATCCTCCGATTCAGTGATATCCTTCAAGACAATCATCTCGCCCACACGGCGTTGGGCTGCGTCAATCAGGGGGATTATCGCCGCTCCGAAAAAACGGCTGTTAGGCATTTCAAAGAGCTTTACAGTCTTGTCTCCCCTCTCAAGGAGAGTTCTTCTCTCTTCCGGGGCGAGGAGGATGTTTTGAGATGTCTGGTCGACCAAGACGCTATCCGGATACTGCTCCCAATTTGTTGTGCGCCCCAGCATCTTCATGCCCTCTTCCCAATCAGGTCGGTTTAAGTGTTCCTTATCAATGAAGATTAACAGGTCTATCCCGAAGGTCTTGGTCAAGGCTGCCGAGAGATGATCGATCTCCTCCCCTAGTTCGATGTAACCCACCAGCTTCCCTGAAATCCGCCAAGGATGCACTACCCTGAGCGTGAAAGTTCCCAGAGGGCCCAGCTCAATTCCGTGGGACGGCCTCGCCTCTTTGGAAGCCTCTTTCATGGTAAAGCGATTAATAATGTCGCCGTGCCTCGGGGGCTGGTGCACCCGGAGAAAACATTTTCCATCCGTGTCCATAAAGTAGAAGTGGGTTATGCGGTGTCTTGACTTCATCTCGTTGAAAAGAGGCAGGGCGATGTCCAACAAATGCGCACGATCTCGGCTAGACCAGGCCGCCTGAAGAGTGGGGTCGCGTTGAAGGAAATAGATGGCATTGTCCATGAGCTGGGCGTCTCTTGATAATCCGGACTGGAACAGCCGGCTGGCCCCTTGAGCAGTCTCCAAGACGGCCTTCTCGACATCCCTTCGCTCAAGCCAATATACCCCTAGGACAGAAACTGCCAGGAGAGTGACCAGAGCCAGTCCAACGGGGAATAGGATCCGCAATCTTATGCGTTCGTCGATCTTGTCCACCTGCGTTTCACCCATAAAGTGTCTCCTGGAGCCACTGAGGCATCACACTTCAGGCCGTTAATGCTAAGTATTCTACGACGCTTGGGCAGAGAAAGGGCTTTGCTGACCCCCTTGTCTCAACAGTACGGAATCTTCGCGACCAGCCCCAAGCAAAAGCCTCATCAGTGTCTAGGAAAGATGCCGAAAATCCTGTTCCCAAGCGTATCCCAAGCCTGGTCGATCGTCAAAGGTTTTTCACTTCAGAGCAGACCTATCTGAAGTAGCACGACGGTTACCAGCAAAAGGAAACCAAGATGAGACTCTCGTCCAATTCTATGGACACACAGTAGTGTAACAACACAAATATATACATGATTATAGATGTTTATGTGTATCTCTGTCGGGAGTTTAGGCAAATCACGTTGACTTGTCTCCCTCCGTACGACACGACATGGCCATGATGACACGACGTACGACACGACGGAGCAAGCATCGTGTCACAGGAAATATACGTAATGTTGAATGGTTGTGCCGATGTGACACGAGTGACACGTCAAATCAGGAACATGACCACTAAAAGGAAAAAATTAATATGCGAGGTCCTTTGCTAAGCCAAAAAACATATGCAGGGGCATTTGCCAAAATGACGCGTCGTCGCGTCATCTCTATAGTAGTTATAGTAATAGTTATTATATTATTAATATGTTAGCACGCTCCAACGTGTGACACGACGTCATTTTTGTCGTGTCATCGTCGTGTCGTACGTGTCATCAACTTCGCTGATGATTCTCCAAAATCCTTTTTATTGGTTCAGGTTCCAAGAAGTACATGACTTTGGTGTTCCTGTCTGTGCGTTTCTTGCCAGACTTCGTGTCGTACACGCCCAGATTCTTCATGGTACGTCCCATCCGGTTCTTGTCAAAAACCCCTTGCATGTCGAGTCCTTGGTTTTTCATGCGCGGCTTGAGTCCTTCGTGGAGTTCCACCAGCTCGTACCAGTCCGGTTTGGTGATGACATCAGCCAAGTAGCGAAGCAAAATCATGTCCGGAGCATTCTCTGTGTACGTGTCCTGCTTTCTCTGATGGGCTGCAATGGCAAACGTGGTGAGTTGTTTTGTGATTACGTCCTTGTTGCAGGCCAGACCGATGCTGAGGATAGGCTTGAAGAGATCCCATTCACGACCAGAGAAAAAGATCGAACGGGGTTTTTCCAATGAGTGGTAGATGTTCGATATGTCAGCGCCGGAGGTCATGGCCACGAGGAATAAATTATCGCGGATGGACTGCCACAGGGGGTCTTCTTCTACAACGGAACGAGCTTTGACCGACTCTTTGAACGACCGCTGCATGATGATTTGGGTAGACCGGGAGCTCAGGACGTCTTCCATGGGGTTGATGGAGGCAAAGGCCTTGGGACAATAGACTTGCCAGCGGCGTATTGCCTGCTTGGAGTCATTCGTTTCCATGCGATATACTTCACCGCCGGTCTTTTTGAACCCGCACTTGAGCATGCCGTTCAATTCGTCGTACTGGGTTCGGTTCAGTAATTCCTGCTCGTCGAAGAGGATGGTTGGCTGCAGGTCGGTAATGATGCGGAACATGACAGCGGTGGTCATGGAAACCGGCTCCACGGCATTGTGGCAAATGCACTTGAGCACATCCAGGCATTTCGTCTTGCCCGTGTTCTTCACTCCCGAGAAGTGGACATACCCGTAGTGGGTGAAGATTGGGAAGAAATAGGTTCCTATTGCCCAAGCGGTCAAGAAGTCGTAGGTCTCGTCCTCAGGCAAATCCAGATATACACGCATGGTTTCTCTTATACGTTCATAGGTTTGTACCAGATCGCCTTTGGCCTTGCCGTAGAGGAAGCGTTCGACGACTTCGGGCGAATAGCGAACCTTGGCCAAACTGAGGTCACTTTGTTCCAATGCTTCGGCATACCACCCTCTGCTGGCCAGTTCTGCTTGCGTAAGGACAAAGCGTTCCCGGCCAGAGGTTACGATGGTGTTCTGCCAATACGGAGCAGGGTCATTCGGCTGCCTTACCCTGCGAGGGACGAGCATAATTGTCGTTCCATCTACGAAATCCAAAGATGGGGCTATGGAGCGGTCGGTGAACTCGGTCGCACTCTGCCCGTCTTGAGCGTGAGCGCGAGTCGACAAGGAAGCATATTGCTCTTTGATGACCTTCACGGGAATTTTGAGCTGCCGGTGGATCTTCTGGAACAATTCCTCCCTCTGGATAGGCATGAGCTTGCGTGAACGCAGGAGCAGTTTGTCCAGCAGACGCATTCGGTCATCAAAATCCTCGTGAGTTGTGATTTCGGATAGTTCTCGGTCAATGGGCGACTGTGATGATGCCATGAGTCCGAGAAACTCATCGCGATCGTGATCCAGAAAGAAATCGTTAGGATCTTTCGCCGGCAGGTCGATTATTTGCACGTACTTTCCCAGCGCTTGCAATGCGTGTCCGAGATCCAGAGCCGCTGTTTTTCCTTGTTCGTCCGCATCATAGGCAATGAAGTAGGTTTCCACTCGGGATTTCGAGAAAAGCTCCAGAAGCCTTTTCTTGCCAAAGCCGGTTGTGCCAAATGTGGAAACGGCGTTCTCAAACCCTTGCTGAATCAAGGAAAGAGCGTCCAGCACGCCTTCCACGACAATGATTTCTGTTGCCAGGGAATTCCAGTTGAAGAGGGCTTCGCCGAGCCGGAGGCGTCCATTGGGGAGTCTCTTGTATTTTGCAGAGGCATCCTTGGCCAAAGACCGGCCGCAGAAATCCACTACCTGGCCACCTGAATAAATGGGCATGACCAGTGCGTCATGAAAGAAGTCGGCATCGTCACCATTGAGCAAGCCCGCTTTTCTGATGAGGGGACGGTCGAATCCCTTTTCTTCCAAGGCCAAGGTCAAATCCTGATTGCCTCGGGTAAGTCCAAGCCCGTACCTTCTGGCTGTCTTCAGGCTGATGCCTCGCTCGTCGAGAAAGTCCAAGTCCGGTGGAAGCCATTCGGCATAAATGCCGGCAGCGGTTTGAAGGCACTCCCTGACTTGGCCGAATTCGTTGGCTTCGCCATTTCCTTGCCACGGAACCATGCCGTTCTGTTGAGCCAAGTCAGTCATCGCATCCACAAATGACCGCCCCGTCATTCTCCGCACCAGGTCGATGACATCTCCATGTGCACCGCACCCGTAGCAGTGGAATGATTGGGAGTCTTCGTAAAATGTCAAACTCGGAGTGGCCTTGTCGTGACCGTTGAAGCAAGCAGCCTGATTTTGCTCATTCACCTTCAAGCCCAGATCCTGAGCCACCAATTTGATATCCGCCTTTTCTTTCAATTCGTCGATGTACGTCCGTAATTCCATATCCTTTTCTCCTTTGTGTGTTCAACAATTGTCGGGGCACGAGCAGTGCCCATGCCCCCATTTGAGCCAGCAATAATTCGTGGTCTTGAGAATGAGTGAGCCGTCCTAAAACAATTCTAGATCTATAAAAGCGCCAATTAGAGCCGTTATTCGTCCACCGGTTCGCCCTGCTCGCTGTTCTGTTTGGCAAGGCGGAAGGCAGCTTTCAAGTAGTACCCCTCACCCAGGTATCCTTTTACCCGCTTGAGCAGTTCCACCTGAGCATCCGTGTAGATGCGGTGAGACGCTCCGGACAGGAACATTCGCAGCGGCCTTATATAGCCCTGAGATTCCCACCTCCTGAGCGAGGATGGATGAATGTCCGTGATCTCGGATACTGTTCCGATAGTGTTGATAGCCATGTCGCACCTCCTAAGGTCTTGATTGATACCGGAAGCGATTTATTACTTCACGAGCCACGAACTCGGCGAATCGGACCTCGCCATGGGCGTCGGCTGCATGGAGTTCGTTGACGCGGCGGCCAGCGGCGTCCTTTACACCTGCGACCCGCTCGGCTCCGCCTGCCGCCACATGCTCGTGAACTCGGTTTTCGGGCTCGGCAGCTACCTGGTGGAAGGCGAACTCACGCCGGACGTGTTTCATATATCCCGTGAAGACGGGAGCATCCTGTTCGAGTCGCGGGCGGATAAACCCGTCCAGTTGCGGATGGCGC
>JACRDE010000542.1 GCA_016212935.1 Desulfomonile tiedjei
AGGAGGTGCGACGCACTCTCCTACGCGGGCGAACTCCCCCAACCATGATTAGGTGCCTCATAAGAGGAGGTCATACCATGGCAAACGAAGAACAACTGGATTTGCTTAGGAAGGGTGTGAAAGCCTGGAACGCGTGGCATGAACAGAAATCGAACGAATTGAACAAGTATCCACGCAATGAGTGGCATGAGCTCGTAGAGGTCAAAATTGACCTCAGAGATGCCGACTTAAGCGGCCTGGATCTCAGTGGGGTAATGCTCCCCGAAGCAGACCTCATGGGAGCGAATCTCTGCGGTACTGATTTGAGTAATGCACTCCTTGGCAAGGCTCAACTCGCTGGTGCAAACCTTGGCAAGGCAAATCTTCGAGATGCGGTCCTGGTGATGTCAACTCTCAATGTGGCCAATCTCAGCCAAGCGGATTTGCGGGGAGCAGATCTCAGGAACGCAGATCTCAGGTTTGCAAACCTGGCTGGAGCAAACCTGAGCGGGGCTGCCCTGGATTGTGCAGACCTGGGGTCTACGAAGATTACGGGAGCGACCTTGACGGGGGCGTCTCTTAGTGAGACGAATCTCATGAAGGCAGACCTCAGCGGTTCTGACCTTCGCGGAGCGGACCTTAGTAAGAGCGTGTTGGTTCAGGCAAAACTGGAAAAAGCTCAACTGGAAGGTTGCCGCGTTTATGGATGCGCAGCGTGGGATTTGGAAGGGACGCCCGAATCTCAAAAAGATTTGATCATCTCCCAGAAAGGCGACGGGGACATCACTGTTGATGATCTTGAAATTGCCCAGTTTATCTATTTGATGTACGACAATAAGAAGATACGGAACGTGATTGACTCGATCACAGCCAAGGGCGTGCTGATCCTTGGACGCTTCACACCCCCGGAGCGAAAAGCCGTACTGGACGGCTTGCGTATGAGATTGCGAGAGTTCAACCTGCTGCCGATCGTTTTTGACTTTGACCGTCCCACTGACAAGGACTACACCGAGACCGTGCAGACCCTGGCCGGGATGAGTCTGTTCGTCATCGTCGATGTGACGAACCCACGATCCACTCCAATGGAAATGGAAGCGACGGTAAAGCAGTTCAAGATCCCATACCTTCCCATCATCGATACCAGTGCAGACAAATATCCGTTTGCCATGATGGTGGATTTACAGAAGAGCTTTCACTGGGTATTGCCGACCCTGGAATATGATTCGAAGGAGCGGCTGCTCGATAACATCAGGGTTTTGATTATCGATCGCGCCCTTGCAAAGCACAACGAATTGAGATTACAAAAGGCCAATGAACCGAAAGCTGTGACAGTTGACGATCTATTGAAAGGCGGCGGCAGGTAATTCGGTCGCGAGCGCGTCGCACCGGACCTGTATACAGGTCCCGTTTAGCGGGCAGAAACCACTCTGAGACAGAATCCCATTTAGAAAGGTCTCCTCACGGCGATATGCGACGCGCCCTCGTGTCCCCGCTGGACGGTGTGGTTAAAACTCAGAGCTTCCGGGTGCAGATCCGAAGGGTGGATTCGACATCATGGAACAATCTATATCGCGTCTCAACGAGCACAACAAATTCGTTTTCTGCGATTCGTTCATAATCAGGGTATCTGTTCTTCTCGACAGGGTTATTCTCAAGGTCATTCCACCCCGTTGAATCGTAGACAGACCATTGCCTTATCTTTCCGTCGGCGATTGCGACTGGCCTCCCATTTTCATCGTGCAAAGCGGTTCCCTCATTTACCGTGACTTTATATGTGACGTGCTTGCGGCGGATCGGCCAAATGCAGAATCCGTTCCACGAATATTTGCACGGAAACCAGTACATGTCCTTCCATTTCACAACCGTCTGCTCTTGTGACGCAGAGCAACCCGGCTCGACTTCAAACAGCGGAATGGATGAGGTCGCGATGGCTGTCAGGATGATCCCCATCAAGAAATTTGCATATTTCCTGGCTGTTTTGTTTTTCATGGTCCTACCATGAGCAGGATTATAGAAGATTCCCCCGGAATAGTGAAGCTGGAATTGGAGTCCAATGCTCTTTTGGGCGAGAATTCTGCCGTATAATTTGATTGTCATTCCACGTTTGAGGAGACTCTCATGTCGATAAGCTCTTCGTCTGATGATGGGCAAGCGTTCTCAAAGTTAAGTCAGCAGGAAAAACATGTTCTTCTTCTTTTATCCGATGGCAGGCCCAGTCGAGAAATAGCCAGGGCACTTTTCCTCGGGGAAGGAACCATACGCAATTATGTGCATAGCATTCTTTCAAAGTTGGGACTTATCAACCAAGCCGAGGCTACCGCGTATGCGTTGAAGCATAACCTAAGAGGTCACATGGGATAAAGTGATTTAATGTGACTCGAAGAAAATTCCGCGTTTTTCCCTTCGACAGGCTCAGGGCGGCGCCTCTGTCACTCCTCGCAAGACAAGCCGATTGTGCGCGAGCTCTACCAGCGACTCCTCGCCGAGGGCTGGATAGATCCTTGGCTGGATGAAGAGAAACTCCTCCCAGGCCAGGATTGGGACATGAAAATTGAAAAAGCCCGAAAGCTGTTTTATCCGAAAAACTTTTCGTATTCTTTGTGACCGCCAACCCAAAACCAGGTGATGGTATCGTTTTCCCAAGTTCCCACTGCTCGATAGCCGCGAGAAATTCTGACCGCCCAAACATTTCCTTGCGGGTTAATGCACTTGAAATGCAAAGATGGATGAAATGGATTCTCGGCCCATAAAGCGAAGGCCTTGCGCGCCTGCTTTTTCAGAGATTCGTCCAACCGTTCATATTTCTCCCAAAATGACGGCAGGGTTTGAGATTTCATAGACGACTGAAATCCATCGGCTTGGCTTTGCCTTCTGCTATTTGCTTGCGAGCGTCTTGTGCAGCTTCGTAGAGTTTCTTTTGTGTTCTGGCGAAAGACTCATCCCACATGGCTTCGTCTTCCATATCCA
>JACRDE010000535.1 GCA_016212935.1 Desulfomonile tiedjei
GGGGGAACCTTCTTTGGCAAAGAAGGTTCCCCCAGACCCCTTCCAAGAAACTCTAACACTGGCCGGAATCCATATTTCTCGCTGAGAAACGTGGATTCCGGCGAATGCTAGAAGTTCTTGAAGTGGGGTTCGGGGAGGAACTTCTTTCAAGAAGGCCCTCCCCGATTCTTCCTTGTTTGAATGCGAACTGGGATGAGGTATTTTGGAGCGTATTCGAAAGGCTGGAGGTTAGAAATTGTCGGCTTCTTATGTGATCATCCTCGATTTTGGCTCTCAGTACACGCAGCTCATTGCCCGGCGAGTCCGAGAAGCTGGAGTTTATTCGGAAATACATCCATACAACAAGGGAATGGAAATCATTTCCCGCAGCAGACCTTCAGCGATAGTTTTGTCGGGCGGCCCTGCGAGTGTGTACGATGCGGGTTCCCCTCAACTGGATCGAGAAATTCTTGACCTGGGCCTCCCGGTATTGGGAATCTGTTACGGCTTGCAAGCCATCGCTCGTACTCTCGGAGGCACTGTGCAGCCTGCTGAAGACCGTGAATACGGTAGGGCAAATCTTTCTTCTGTAGCTTCGGATTCCTGGCTTCTCCAGGGGATATCGCAAGGCGCACAGGTGTGGATGAGTCATGGTGACAAGGTCATTTCGCTGCCAGAAGGCTTCAGAACGACAGGCAGCACAGAGGACACGGTTTTCGCCGCCATCGAGAGCGAAGATCACCGCATTTGCGGAGTGCAGTTTCATCCTGAGGTCGTTCACACCCCTGACGGAACGACCATCTTGAAGAATTTTCTGTACCGGATTGCTGGACTGGGGCCGGACTGGACCATGGCCTCATTCATAGAGACTACTAGTTCTGAAGTGAGAGAGCGCGTTGGAGACCGTCACGTGGTTGCAGCCTTGTCCGGAGGCGTGGATTCGTCTGTAATGGTGGCTTTGCTTCACAGGGCAATCGGAGCCCAGTTGCACCCGATCTTTGTGAACAACGGTCTGTTGCGGAAAGATGAAGCTCGGGAGGTGCTGTCCACGTTCAGGGATCAGCTGGGAATCCAATTGGATTATGTGGACGCCTCGACGCGGTTTCTCGGCAAGCTTCGCGGAGTGACGGATCCGGAGAGGAAGCGAAGAATAATAGGCGAGGAATTCATACGGGTATTTGAAGAGGAATCCTCGAATTTTCCCAACGCGAAATATCTCGCCCAGGGGACACTCTATCCGGATGTCATAGAAAGTGTCTCCTTCAAAGGAGGGCCGTCGGCGACTATAAAGAGCCATCACAATGTGGGAGGCCTGCCCGAGCGGATGCATCTCGAACTGATCGAACCTTTGAGAGAGCTGTTCAAGGACGAGGTGCGGGAGCTCGGGGCTCAGCTGGGAGTCCCTGCATCCATAATATGGAGGCACCCATTTCCAGGGCCGGGACTCGCTGTCCGCATACTCGGGGAAGTGACACCCGAACGGGTCGCTGTCCTGCAGGAAGCAGACGCCATAGCCATGGAGGAAATACGCAAGGCAGGGCTTTACAGGAGCATCTGGCAGGCCTTTGTGGTTCTTCTGCCTGTGCGTTCGGTGGGTGTCATGGGCGACGAGCGCACCTACGAGCACGTGGCAGCCCTAAGAGCAGTAGATGCAACTGATGGAATGACTGCGGACTGGTATCCGATACCCCACGACACTCTGGCAGTGATATCGAATAGAATAATCAACGAAGTCCGAGGAATTAACAGGGTGGTTTACGACATCTCATCCAAGCCGCCTAGCACGATCGAATGGGAGTGATCACGCGCGTAGAAGATAGAGTCGAGGAAGGCCTTTTTGCTAGAAGTTCCTCCCCGCTTCTTCCTTGTTTGAATGCGAGGTGGTGTCAGGAATTCTTGACGCGTTCGAAAAGGAACCAATTCAAGCCGCGGCCGCTAGTCACCTTGAGATTGGTAAGGCTAAGATCCGGAAAATTTCCTCTAACGAATTTGAAAACTTCTTCCACTGTTGCAAATTCGTACGGATATCCGCCCAACCAGTCAGTTGCATCGGTTTTCCAGCTCATCCCTCGGTGGGATTTATAATTTTTTATATGAGTCACAGGGTTTTCCAGCTTCGCCATGACTATTCCCACATAAGCGGCCTTTGCAAGCGGTTGGAATACGAATTTTCCGATGGCGGGATTAGAGTTGTAGATTGTTTTTATCTTTAGCCAGAAAGGGTGTATCCAGGACGTGGAGCCGTTGCTGGCCAATACCCTGTTATAAATGGCTATGTAGTAGTTGCCGCCGGGATTGACGAGAGCGGCCGAATTCTTTACAGCATCCCACATCCTTCCAGTATGATGCAGAACCCCCCAGGAGTAAACGATATCGAAGGATCCCAGCGAAGCCAGGAAGTCATCGTCCAACACCGATCCTTCCTGCACCTGCCAATGGGACGGTTTTCCGGATCGATCGTGAAGATATCTGCAGCATTCCACGCTGAATGGGTCTACATCGAAGCTTATTACTCTTTCGGCATTCAGGTTGAATGCTGCCTTCGAGAATAACCCGCTACCGCAGCCGATATCCAGAAAGCTCTTGCCGCGCAAATCCCGGAGGTTCAAGAACTCAGTGAGCGAAGTCTCGGCTATACTGATCCTCTCATCATCGAGGCTCTTCAAGAACTCTTGCCAATTTCGACCGAAAGAGAATGCCTGATTCTTGTCCATTAGTCTCCTGGAGTGGCGCCTTGATGAAAACCCTTCTTTCGGCCCAGGGAATATCTCATACTAATGCGCATTCAAAGAAGTAAGATTGGGGGGACCCTCTTTAGTAAAGAGTTTCCCCCCAAACCCCCCCTTCCAGAAACTTCTATCATTTGCCGGAACCCCCAATTTCCTTTCAGGAAATGGGGATTCCGGCGAGTGCTAAAAGTTCTTGAGGTGGGGTCCGGGGAGGCACTTCTTACAAGAAGTGCCTCCCCGATTTTACATATTTGAAAGCGAAATGGTATCATACCATTTCAAGCGATTGCCGGGGTACCCTCAGAATGAAGGCCCCCGGCAATTTGATCAGCCCAATCAGGACGATGGGAGTTGGTCTCCCGAATCCTGTTCAGTCCAAAATTTCTATTGAAATGCGAAGATCTTTTCCTCGCCTCCCGGAGGCGTTATATACAACTGGAGCGCGCTCGGCCCGGTTGCCTGCATGTAATCGAGAAACATCTCATGGCTTCCCGCCGGTAGGGCCACGCTTCCGGACACATCCTGGAGTTTGCCTATACCTTCCGTGTTCACCACTATCTTTTTGCCGACAATCAGCCTGGCGGCATCATCAGACACGACTCGGAATTTGTAAGTTCCGGCTTCCTGCTCGCCGAGTGAAAACTTAACGTAGAATCTCAGGCCCAGCCAGTCTTCTCTCTTGGGAACCCCGGGGAATTCACGCGAGCCCCTATTTATCGGATAATCAACGGCTTTGGTAAAGAACATCCCCGCAGGTGTGAGCTTGTTGTAATTGGGAATAGTCTTGGTATTCGGTTTTAGGAAGTAAACAAAACCGGGGATGAGACTCAACTGGCCGGAATCTGATGCAAAACCTTCCAGGGTTTGGGCTGGAGCGAAAACCTCTTCCCCTTTAGTGGGAGGAGTTACGTAGACCTGCAATCGCGGGTCTCCCTGAGGATTGAAATAATCCACGGTAATGGGGTAGCTTCCCTGCTGGAGAAAGGCCCAGCCTAACTTACCGCTGTCTGATTTGGCACCTGAGGCA
>JACRDE010000536.1 GCA_016212935.1 Desulfomonile tiedjei
CTGGGCAAAGGGTACGCTGTGCGTGAGGGATTGACGCATTGTACGGGCGATATCGTGATGATACAAGACGGAGACTTGGAATACGATCTGTGGGATTACGAAGCGCTCATCAGGCCCATAGCGCAGTCCCGGTGTTCTTTTACCCTTGGAGCCAGGCACAAAGGAAAAGCCTTGAAGATGCGAAAGTTCATCGATAAGCCCTTCATGGCTTCAGTAATTAACTTCGGCCACTGGGCATTGACTTTCATCTTCAACAGACTATACGGGCAGAGCCTAAAAGATCCCTTTACCATGTTCAAGGTCTTTCGCCGAGACTGTATTAGAAACGTCTCCTTCGAGTGTGATCACTTCGACTTCGACATCGAGCTGGTCATAAGGCTCATCAGGAGAGGGTTCACACCTTTGGAGATACCAGTGAACTACGTCTCTCGCTCGTTTTCCGAAGGAAAGAAGGTGTCGTTCGCTCAGGATCCGGTCAGAATCCTTGCCGCAATGATCAAGCTTCGATTTGCGAAGTGAGGGACATCGCGGTCTTACTATGAGAAATGCTTTGGGAAATCTTCTTTAAGATCCAGATATTATAACAGATCTCCTGCAATATCTGAAAGTGTGGAAGCAATGATTCGGAATTCGAAAAAAGATGAATCTGTAAGGCCTGTCCTCGTGGACTCGCATGCACACCTGGAACTGGAGCCATTGTTCAGCGATTGTGCAGCAGTAGTTGACAGGGCGACGCTGGCAGGGGTGGCTTTCATTGTCACCGTGGGAATAGATATAGAAGACGTGGAACGCGCTCTTATTGTTGCAGAAGGTTATCCGGGCGTCTACGCGTGCGCGGGATTTCATCCCCATAATGCCAAAGACGCTTCAGACGACAGCCTTTCCAGAATGGAACAGTTTGCGCGACATCCGAAAGTTGTGGGTTATGGGGAAATCGGTCTGGACTTCTTCAGGAATCGGTCCCCCAGGGAAGTCCAAATATCGGTGTTCGCCGAGCAACTTGACATGGCAAAGAATATCGGAAAACCGGTGGTCATCCACTTGAGAGACGCCTACAGTGAAGGCCTGGATATGATCGAACAAGCCGCTCCTTATCCGGCAGGAGGGGTCATTCATTGCTTTTCCGGCACGAAAGACGATGCGCAACGTGCACTGGCTCTGGGGTTTCATATATCCATACCAGGCACGATAACCTATAAGAAAAACGATGCATTCAGGTCTATCGTCAAGAATTTACCGGAAGAAAGAATTCTCTTGGAGACGGATTGTCCGTTTTTGTCTCCGGAACCTCTGCGGGGAAAGGACAACGAGCCGGCTTACATAGTGCATACTGCCACTAGGGTCGCTGAGGTGCGGGAGACGTCCTATGAGCGCATTTGCGGGGCAACCACTGTTAATGCCGCCCGGCTGTTCAAGCTGCCGATTGAAACAGACTCGTTCTGATCGCCCACACGATCATTCGCTATTCGAAGAAGATCTGACCGTTAGTACTGCGCAATTTGCGGTTCGAACAACGTTTTCCGCTGTACTCCCCATGAGGAGATGCCTGAATCCGGTGCGGCCATGTGTCCCCATCACAATCATCTCAATTCCCTTTTCGCCAGCGAATTTTACTATCTCAAAGGATGGAACCCCGAAACGGGAAAATGTCTGCACGTAAGGGGCCTTTGGGGAGCACTTTTCAGAGACGAGGGCTAGGGCTTTGTCCACCGAATGTTGAATCTCGTCCAGTGCGGACTTTATATCCACAGGAACCCCTGCGTCCAAAGACGGGTAGCCGATCAGAGTTGAATCTATCACGTGAAGGACGAAGAGCTCGGCCCCGAACTCGGCAGCGAAAACTGATGCGTATTCACGGGCTCGCACTGAATTGTCCGAAAAATCTGCGCAGAAAAGTATTCGTCGCGGCAGCATGTCTCGCCCCTTCCTGTTGTCCGTCACCGCCCTTGCGTGGGCCGAATCTCGCTTGACGCTATCGCCTTAGCATTAGTGCCGCAAAACAGCGTGAAATGCAACCATAGGCCTATTTCTTGTTGATTTTCAATGAGGTATCTTGTATAATTAATATTGATTATCATTCTGTTCCTGGAGATACGTTCATGGCCAGATTGGAAGAACTCGTAAACCCTTCCGAGCTACTCGAGGCGATCAGAAGTGGCGCGATGAAAAGTGAACTCCTGAAAAAATATAGGACCTCCGACCAAGAATTGGCCATGATGCTTCTGCCGCTGTATCGCCGGGCAGATATGACTAAAGAAGAATTCAACAATTTCTTCCAGGGGATACCCATCACGGGTGAGCAGCCGCAAGCAGCTTCCGCCGAGGAATCCTCTCCTGCCAAGCCGCCTGAAGAGCCCCCTTCCGAGATTCTGCAAACCCTCTCCAAACTGTTTCATAGAAAATCATCCGCCGAACCGAAACCCGCGGCAAAAGAAGAAACGGTCCCTCAGGAAAAAGTCACTTCACCGCCGCAGGAGGAGCAACCGCAGCCATCCAGCCCACCGGCTGCGATACCGGCTCCAGCTCCCGTTGCCGCCCCCGTTCCAGTTCAGGAGGTAATCGAGAGCCCACTGGACCTGGAACTTGAGGAAGACGAGAATGAGATAGCTCCGGAAGAACCCGCAACGGTGAGTCAGCTCATCAAGGTTGCAGATTCTGCGACGCTTCAAGACCTCGTAGATACCATTTTCGCTAAGATCACTGCTATTGAGAACCGCGTGGCTGCTTTAGAGAAAAAGGTCGACATGGGTTAGACCAGACATTGCAGCACGGTTGCCGATCTTCCGAACAGTGACGATCGTTCCACTGACACTCGCCGGATTGTCTTTTTTTCGGACTTCCCCATAGACAGCGGTTTGACTTTGCTTTATCTTTTCCCGAAGCATACCGAAAGGAGTCTGATATGAAAGACCAGCGTTGCCTCGGAACGGCAATAATATTCGCTCTCGTAGTACTGGGCACAACAATCTTCGTGGGCGCAGGGTTTGCTGCAGACCTCAAGATTGCAAAAATAAATCTTGCGGCTGTCACGGAAAACTCGACCAGAGTGAAGAATGCTATGGAAGAGATCAAAAAAATTCAGATGGAAAGCGCGCCCAAATTAACTGTTCTCAGCGGTGATATCAAGAAGATCGAGGAAGAATTGAAGGCAGGCGAGGCTTCACTTTCCAAAGAAAACAAAGAAAAGCTGGAAAACGAAATTAACACCAAAAAGCAGGAAATTCAGCAAGAACAGCAAAGTGTTAGAGTAAAAGTGGCTTTCAAACAGAAATCTGTTAGTAACGTGATAAGAACCCAACTCAAGGAAACGCTCGAGAAGCTCGCAAAAGATGGGGGCTATTCCGTAATTATGAATAGTGATGTGATCCTGTACTCGGACGGCGTTCCTGATGTCACGGAACAAGTCACAAAGGCACTGGACGCAATGCCCGCCATGGAAAACGTGCCCAAACAGTAGGATCTTAAGATAGTTTGTATTTATATTCGCGGATTTCAAGCGATGACTGACAAATACGATATGGCCGTAATAGGTGGAGGTCCGGGCGGATACGTGGCTGCGCTGCGAGGCCGGCAGCTGGGCCTCGAAGTGGTCCTCGTGGAAAAAGAAAGAATCGGCGGAGTCTGCCTGAATCGGGGCTGTATCCCCACCAAGGCGTTGCTTGCGGATGTGGACGGGCTTCGATGGGCACGTCGGGCTGCTGCTGACGGAATCATTTCCGAGGTCCCGGCAGTAAATTTCGGTCGCTTGATGGACCGAAAGGCCCAGGTAGTGCACGGGCTGGTCACAAATCTTGAAAAGTGGCTGGCCGCAACGGGCGTGGAAGTAGTCGCCGGCCGGGCAACCATTCCGGAGCCCGGCGTGGTGCTGACCGAAGACGGGCGAAAGATCTCGGCCCGCGGAATAGTAATAGCCACCGGTTCCAGACAGCGGCCCATCCCGATTCCAGGCGTGGAATTGCCAGGCGTTTTGGGCACGCGCCAAATGTTGAATTTGAAACAGGTCCCCCAGAGACTCGTTGTCATCGGAGGCGGAATAATAGGCCAGGAATTCGCTTCCATATATGCTCCGCTGGGTAGCAAGGTGACCATTCTGGAAGCCCTGGACAGAATCTTGAATGAAGTCGATCTCGAATTGGCGCGCAAGTACGCTAGCCTGCTTCCCGGACAGGGAATTTCCGTTGAAACTGGGGTTAACGTAACTACCATTGACAATTTCGGGAGTTCTCTTCGAGTCGCGTACGAAAAGAAGTCCCGAGAAAAAGTCGTAGAGGCCGATCTGGTTCTTATCGCTGCAGGCCGCGGCCCATACACGGACGGTCTCGGGCTGGATAAATTGGGAGTTGCAATGGAAAGAGGAGCGGTTTCCGTAAACCGCAGACTCTGCACCTCTGTTCAAGGTATCTACGCCGTGGGTGATGTTACCGGAAGGAAAATGCTGGCTCACGTTGCTTCGTATCACGGAGAAATCGCGGCGGAAAACATTTCCGGAATCGAAACTCTCTCTGAGGACGACATAGTTCCGAGCTGCGTTTTTACTCATCCCCAGATCGCGTGGGTGGGTCCGACTGAAGAGCAGGTTGCTGCGTCCGGCCGTGGTTTCCGAACGGCTGTTTTTTCCCTCAGTGCAAATGGCAAGGCGCTGGCCATGGGAGAAGCAAGGGGATGGGTGAAACTCATTGAAGATTCTGAAGAAGGAGTCCTCTTGGGGGCTCACCTGATGGGGCCTGATGTTTCTGAATTGATTGGCGAATTGTCGTTGGCCGTGAGAAAGAGATTGTCGGCAAAAGACGTGGCCGATACGATTCACGCCCATCCGACGTTGTCGGAAGCGGTCAGAGAAGCTGCCCTGGGGCTTCTCGGGGGCTCAATCCACGCTGCCTCTAGGGTCAAATCATTTGGACGGAGACCCATTTGAAAGATTTCCGATTCGTTGACACCGCCCAGATTTCCGCGGCCGAAAATATGGCATTGGACAAGATCATGTTGGAGGAGGTCGCTGGAGGCTCCAGTCCACCGACTCTCAGGTTCTTGCAGTTCAAGCCCGCTGCAGCTCTTGTCGGTTACCATCAGGATGTGGATCTGGAAATCAGGCAGGATTACTGCGCAACCAATGGGATAGACGTTAATCGCAGGCTCACCGGGGGCGGAAGCATCCTATTTCAGGAATCCGCTCTGGGGTGGGAGGTTTTCGGAATAATCGGGCGAGAGCCTTTCATCGGTTCGTACGAATCGATTCTGCACAAGATCTGTTCGGTTGCCGCTTCCGGAATCTCTCGCCTCGGAGTGCGGGCAAACTTCAGGCCCAGAAACGACATAGAGATCGATGGAAAGAAGATATCCGGCACTGGAGGAGTGTCTCTATCCGGTGGGTTCATGTTTCAGGGAACGCTTCTCGTGGAAAACGAGGTGGAACTGTTCCTCAAAGCCCTCAGAGTACCCGTGGAAAAACTCAAGAAGCGTGAGATAGAGTCGCTCATGGAAAGGATCTGTTTCCTTTCGGATCTCGTACAGCCGGTTCCTTCGCTGGGAGAGATCAAGCGGGCCATCTCCGAGTCTTTTGCTGAGGCGCTAAATATTCGCCTGGTTCCCGGGGATCTAACCGAGAGCGAACAGAATAGACTCCAGGAAGAACTTCCGTATTTCAATGGCCCCAAATGGGTGAGGTCCAGGTCGCGTCCTGAAAGCGAAGGCGAGCCCATCCGTTCCATATTTCAGACTGGGGCTGGAACCTTGCGAGTTCACTTGTGGGTTGCCCCCGGGGGCAGGAGGGTGCGTCAGGCGCTTATAGTGGGAGATTTCTTCACTATTCCCACTAGACTGATTCATGACCTTGAGGCCTGCCTGGTCGGAGTTCCCATTGAGCGAACAGCGTTGAGAATGGCCGTACTGGGCTTCTTCAGCCGCTATGAAGGCAGCGTCTTGGGCATGCGGCCGGATCAGGTGGCTGATGCGGTGGCTGCAGCCGGGGACCGTTTGCTACTAATGGGCAGCGAATTTACGCGCAGCGAGGTCAATGATTTGTTCCTGCTGAATCTGGGCCCAAGTGAATTGTCTCTCTATCGACCCAAATGGCTGCTACTGCCTTACTGCTCCAAGGACCCGAAGTGCGAGTACCGAAAGATTCCCGGCTGCGATCAATGCGGAGGCTGTGAAATTGGCGAATGCTTCGATCTCGCCCGCTCACTGGGCATGACCCCTGTGACCGTGCAAAGCTTCGAGCATCTCATGGAGGTGTTGAACACACAGTGCTCATGCGACGAAGGCATGTACATCGGGTCTTGCTGCGAAGCGTTCTATTCCAAGCACCAGAGCGAGATGGAACAGGTAAAAGCCAGAGGGATACTGGTGAATCTCGATTCCACAACCTGCTATGATTTGGGGAAGGGGACACGGGCTTACAAGGGAGATTTTGAAAACAAGACTTCCCTCAATCTCTCACTGATCACCAAGACGCTGAGGCATCTTCATGGTTCCTGCGGTTACCTGTGACGTGCTCGTTGTCGGGGCCGGACCAGCGGGTTCATGCGCCGCTGCGTCTGCAGCCTCCGGGGGCGTTTCCACGATACTCATTGATGCTAAGATAAGAATCGGTGAGCAGCCTCACTGCGGCGAGTTCGTTCCCTCTAGATTATTTGCGGAATTTCACTTGGACAAGGCCTGCATAATCCAGTCTGTAGAGTTCATGGAGACCAGGGTTTTGCAGGGGCTCGGCGGGGTTGATGTTGTGCTGAAAAATGAGGTTCCTTCGCCAGGGTTCATGATTGACAGAGTTCGTTTCGACAGGGATCTGGCTAGAAAAGCCTCTGCTGAAGGTGCGGAAGTCTTTTGCGGAACTCGGCTCGTTGCTCTGGACAGAGGGCGCTGGATTGCTCAATCCTCGGGGGGCGATAAGGCGTTTCTTCCCAAGCTTGTTATTGCTGCAGACGGGGCGTTATCTGCTGTGGCTGCCCTTCTCGGCATCGCACCATTTAAAGTGATAAAGGGAATTCAGGTTGAAGCGCCTCTTTCAGAGCCCCTCGACAGAACAATCGTCTTTCTTGATCCCGCGTTTGCGGGCGGCTATGGCTGGGTCTTTCCGAAAGGAAACGTGGCCAACGTCGGATTGGGAGCTTCCAGGGACCAGAATACCGTTGAAATTCTGGAGAGATTCCTTGAGGGATTGCGTCATGCCGGAGTGATCCGGAGCGGAATATTGGCTCGGTCCGGGGGAGTGATCCCGGTTTCCGGAATGCGACAAACGCTGGCGGAAAAAAGCGTGGCTTTCTGTGGTGATGCAGCAGGATTGACTCACCCCATCACAGGATCGGGTATTCCCCAGGCTGTTTTATCCGGAAGTTTGGCCGGACGTGCGGCTGCGACAGCCATCAGAACCGGTGACCTCGGCCTCTTGAAGGAGTATGAGAACGAAATCAGGGGACGGTACGGAGGAGTGCTCAATCATGCGCTGTCCAAAAGGATCGCAATGACGGAGCAGAAGGATTACCCGGATTTCGTGAAGAGCTGCGAAAATACATGGATCGCTTTCAAAGGGTATAAGAAAAGGATCAGAGACACCCGACCGCAAGAAACCGGAAGGGGTTAGCACGAATTTGGCGCCAGATCGACAGATTGGGGTGAGGCCCCATCATTCAGAAGTATCCCTTGAAACAGTGAAAATGTATTGTCTGGGTGCCACTGATGGCTTTTCCATCACTGCACGGCGCTTACTCTCAGGTGGCCCATTCAAATTGCAGGTAAGCTTGCCGGTTCTTGCTCGCCTGAATCTAGGCTGACTCAAGAACCCGGTCGGAATTGAAAAAATGCAAAGCTCGCTCAAATCCGAACATCAACAACTCCTGGACGAAGCGTGGAACTTATCCCGCGCCCGCCACGGATGCTCGCTGTCCGTTCATATTCCAGGAATGTTCGTGGTGAACGGGAGGCGCGGCCGGTACCGGGCTATATCCATCACCGGCGATAAATGCGATCTTGCCTGCGAGCATTGTAAAGGAACTCTACTGCGCACAATGCCGAACGCCCCGACCCCGGACTCTCTGGTCGAGCGCGGCAAAGAGGCTGTTGAACGAGGCGACTACGGAATTCTTATTACTGGCGGGTGCGACAGCACTGGCCGGCTTCCGTGGAAGGAGTTCATTCCTGCGATCAAGCGCCTCAAGACAGAAACCGATCTGATCGTAACGGTGCATGCGGGGCAGGTGGATCTGGACGCAGCCCTTGCTTTGAAGGGAGCCGGAGTAGACCAGGCGCTCGTGGATGTAATCGGAGACGATTCAACAGCGAGTCAGGTGTATCATCTAGATAATGGCGTTTCCGCCATAGCCAAGACTATGGATTCCCTCGCTCTGGCAGGTCTGGAGATAATCCCTCACATACTGTTCGGCTTGCATTACGGACAAATGAAGGGCGAGATCCGGGCGCTTCAGATGTTGAAGAATTACGATCTCAAGAAATACGTGCTAGTGGTGATAATGCCGGCTTCAGGAACTCCCATGGCAGGAATTGAGCCTCCGGCTCCCCTGGAAGCTGCGCTGTTCCTGGCTCGTGCCCGGATGGAATTGCCGTCCCTTGAAGCCTCTCTAGGATGCGCGCGGCCAAGAGGGAAATACCGCAGGGAGCTCGATGTATTGGCCGTGGCCGCGGGCGTCAATTCGCTCGCTCTTCCTTCGGAGCAAGGCCTCAAAGAGGCTGAAGAACGGAAACTAAGGATAATTTATAGCGAAACTTGCTGTTCGCTGGGGGGATCTTTTGCAGGAGGTGACCCTACATGAAATCTGCCAGTGCAACTACGGATTCAGCTCCGTTAGGAGAGAGCCCTGATTTCGTAAGGCTTTCTTTGGCTGCCGCCATGACACTGGGATTCGTTCCTGGATGGTTTTACAGGAATGCGAGGCTTGGCTGCATAAACCTTCTTTTGACCTACGCGGGTGGCTGCAAGGCCAATTGCGCATTTTGCGGTCTCGCAGGAGAAAAATTCAGTGCGCCCGCAAGGCGAAACTTCATCCGGGTCCCCTGGAAGATCTTTCCCACTTCAGAAGTAATAGACGCAATTCGGAATTCCCCGCCCCATGTCAGCCGCGTATGCATATCAATGATCACGCATACGAGGTGCAAGGACGACGTGCTGACTGTCTGCAGCCAGGTGGTAAAAGAAACCGGTAAGGCGGTTTCCCTTTTGATCTCACCCTCTCTCGTTAACGGCGACGACCTGCAAGCAATGAAACAGGCGGGCGCGGAGCGTATCGGCGTGGCCATCGACGCAGCGACCCCGGAGATATTCAGCAGACTGAGAGGCAAGCCGGCGCACGGTCCGCACAAGTGGGAAAAATATTGGGATGTTTACGAACAGAGCCTGAAAGTATTCGGTGAGGGAATGGCCGGAGTCCACCTGATCTGCGGCCTGGGAGAGACAGAGAAACAACTGGCGGAAGCCATATCCAGGGCAAGAGTAATGGGTGGTTCGACGCACCTGTTCTCGTTTTTCCCAGAGCGAGGCTCAGCAATGGAGAACCATCCCAGTCCGCCCGCGGGTGCATACCGAAGGATTCAACTCGCTCGCTGGCTCATAGACAATGATCTGATTACGTTGGACCGAATAAAGTTCGACGCTGCTGAGAGAATAACGAGTTTCGGACTACCGGAAACAGAGTTGCACGGAATCATTAACAGCGGTTCGCCCTTCGAGACCTCGGGCTGCCCAGGACCCGACGGAAAAGTGGCCTGTAACAGGCCGTACGGCAACGAAAAACCCGGACCGAATTTAAGGAACTTTCCCTTCCCTCCCGATCTGGACGACATGAGAAAAATCACGGAGCAGTTGAAGGATTGCGGAGCTTGATACCAGTCCGCATTCGAACGAGGAAGAAACGGGCAGGCCCTTCTTTACCAAAACGCTGCCTCCGGCCGCAACCAAAATGGTAGGTGTCCCTCCTTTTGATGTATGCTTTTTGTGGAAACAAACTAGCTTCATCGAGGGAGGAACACCATGAAGACATTTTTACACAGATACTCCTCGGATGTCATGGGGGTGCTCAACGGATTTGATCGGCTGGTCTATCGTGGGACA
>JACRDE010000545.1 GCA_016212935.1 Desulfomonile tiedjei
AACCTGTTCGTTGGAGATATGCCGTCCGATCAAGAAAAAAAACGCGGCGGCTGCGATCCATAACAAGGTCTTCGGATACTCGCCCAGCACGACTAAGAGAAACACAAGCGCAGGAAGCAGAGCGACCAAAGACCAAGATTCTATTGATCGGGTATAGCAAACCTCGTACACTATACCCGAGCCCAACAGAGCCACGGCGAACACGGCGGGGAATCGATAAAGCCCCTCACGAATTATTGTTACGGATGGGTTGCCCATAGAGTAATTAAAACTTGATCATCGATGCTCGGAGTGATAATCGGATTCAGAACCTAATACGAGTAAACTCAGACGAACGGGTGAACGTGAGCGTGATGCGATCGAACGCAACGACTTCCATGCGGAACCGAATACAATTTCACATAGACCCTCAAGGCTAACAAGTGAAAAGTTGCGGTAGCCGCGAAGAAAGCTGACTTGGACCCATGCAATCTTTCGGAGAATACCTGAAAAGCTTACGAGAGGAAAAAGGCAAGACTCTCGAACAAATAGCCGAAAGCACGAAAATCGCTGTGGCCAATCTTGAATCCATGGAGCGTGACCGTTTTGACCTTCTTCCTCCGCGCGTTTTCGTGAAAGGATTCATTCGGTCTTATGTTCATGAAGTTGGGTTCAATCCGGAAGAAGCGATAAGCCGTTTCGAGGAATTCATAAAGGTGGGGGAATTGCCGGAATACACGCCGGAGGAACAACACCCTGTTTTCCATCGACAACCGTCCACACATTCGTTCGTCAGTAGTCGTGCATTCACTATCATCCTTACCGCCGCAGGAACCATATCGCTTTCGATTCTGCTGATCACAGGAGCAAGCCGCCTTTTCTTCGATCAAAATGCAGAAATCGCTCCGGTCGAACAAGCACGTCAAGCGGTTCAATCCACTGGACCGCGTACCCCAAGACCGGAAAAAACGAATTTTCCTGAGCCGACCAGAACTCAGACCGGAAAGAAAATCCTTGAAATAAAGGCGCTCGCGAGCACATGGATTAGAATTGAACCGGACAGCGGGCCGGCTGAGGAACTGATGATGGCGCCCGGAGACGTCCAGGTCTTCACGGCCAAGCAGAGTTTTTATCTGCAGACTGGTAACGCAGGGGGAATTCGTGTGCGGTTTGACGGCAAGGAACTGCCTGCCCTCGGCAAAGCCAACCAAACTCTTTCACTGACTTTGCCCTGAGGTCATGCGGTGTGTTCACTTGTTGATTCGAACGCTCATTAATTCGGGATCGGCCCGGGCCGCCATCGGAGAAATGGTGCCCTGCCTCCGCCCGCAAATTCATGGGCCGCAAACTGTATGGATATCAGAAATTATCGTAGGCTGACGCGGGATAGACCGCGGAGTCCGATCATCCGGGAACTGGCTAACAGGCCTGGAAAGAATGGTGCAAGGAGTTATGATGAAGGAATCCGTAAGAAAACTGCTACTCGTGATCCCGATTCGAACCCAGGAAGATCTCCTCCCTGTAGTGGAATCAGAAGGATGGCAGACAATCAAGGATCTGTTCAAAAAGACTGGCACGTCATACAATACCCATTGGAACGGTAATTACGTTTTGGATCAAGATGAGATCCCATGGAAAGCCACGCAGGAGGAGTTGGATTCACTGCAGAAGATGAAGGGTAAAGTTGTTGTGCTTTCAGGGACCAAATACAATATTTCGGAAAAAATTGGACTCTATTCTGACACTGATGGCTCTGTCTACGTGCATGAAGAAGACCTGGAAGAATTTTTCGTTGAGTGAGCGCCGTCCGGAGTAGCCAAGATGAAAGGTCGAACGCATTGGAGATACACGAGAGGAATCTTGGTCTGGCGGCCCGTTGCGGTCGTTTGAGCCTGTATTAACTGAGGTGGTCTCCTATGAAGCATAACAAACCAAGATTTCGTCTTAGACGGAGAATCCAGGAACTGCAGCGCAGGAGAACAGCCGTAGAATTTATGGCGGGCTTTCCTGCCGAGCCGTTCTACTATTTCAAGAAGCGCATGCCGATCAACAATCGGCTAGAGGAAACCGAGGAAGATCCGTCAACGCGAAACGGGGAGATCACCCCTGATCACAAAGACCCAGCTTGAAATCAAGTCTTCTGAATTAACAGACCACCGTTTTTCTCAAGCTGTGCTGTGTACCGCGGCCTTGCTTGCTGATCGCAGGGACCTTTGTTACCGGGATCGGAGCCAAATAATCTCCAGCGTCCCTCCATTTGAAATTCGATCAACAGCAGACGCTGTGCGAGCAGTACGTGAGGCCTTTCACAAATCCGGATTCAACGATTGCGAAAATAGTTTCTTGAGTGACCGTAGGCTCTCGGCTGCTGCCGCTACAGCGGAAGAATGGTTCCGGCGCGGCATAAAAGTTATTTTGCCCGCAAACCTTAAATCTGGCGAGGCGACTACAGTCGACCTCCCCGCAGTGTTCTTTGTCAGGGGAAACACGTCTATTCTGGAGAGGCCTACAGCGGCAATCTTGAATTCGCGCGGAAAGTTGACACTGTCACCCGACGACCAGTGGCTTGCCGCGACCAAAGAAGCTTTTCAATACGCCGTTGCGAAGGGTCTCGTACTAGTTTCGGGTTATGGCAACATACAGTATTCCACCACCTGCGCGCTGGCACGGCGCGGTCCAATGGTGGTTGTGTGCCATGAGTTGCTCCCATTCATGGTGCCAGATCCAGCCCAAACGGAACTAGCGTCCTTTTCGGAGGAGTTCTTTCGTTCGGACAAGATTCTATTCCTTTCGGCTTTCCCACCGGGCCCGGCTACAGGACCGAACACTCGGCGTACCGAGAGGGACAGGCTCATCTCTGAAATTGCCTCGGTGCTCCTGGTCGGTCGAGTTCGGAAGGGTGGGAACATGGGGCGGATTCTAAGGCAAGCCGAGGTAAAAGGCAAAAAGACCGTGCATTTTGGCGGACAAGAGGAAGGGCTGGAGAGAAGCACTGAGAAAGTCGAACATGGCGCTAGCGAGTCGGTTCCAGGATGCAGGGCCAGTTTGGTTCAAGAAAGACCATTGAAACACGCGATACGGCAGTTCGAGGGATTTGCAGACGGATCACGTTTCCTCATACATTATACCAGATCGTTCCCAGGACCGTGGCCGGGGCAAAATATGCTAGATTACTGTCTGTCGCTAATTGACGGAGAAAAGGATTCCACTCACACCGCGTTCGACACCTTGATGCGAATTGTCAAAGAACGTCGGATTCGGGCGTCCGCCAAGCTGATACGTGGAAAATATCCGGTGGTGTCTTTGACCGAATGCCCGCCCGGTGAGGTGCGCAACCTCAATGAGTGGAGACCGGGATTGATTCGGTGGTCGTTTGAACCGTACGGCGTCGCCTTGCCGCTGCGGCCCCTTTTTTGTATGGGTGCGAGACCGGTCATCTACGCAGTGAAAGAGGCATACGAGGATCTGTCTGACGAATTGAGATATCTGTTCCAGCTTCAATCGGCTTACGGTCGTGGCTGGTCCCTGGAAAAGGAATGGAGAATTAGAGGCGATCTTGAAATAACGGAATCTCTGCAACGTGAGATGGTCATAATCGTCAAAACCATCGAAGAAGCGGTCGCAGTGTGGGAAACTTGCAGAATTCCGACCGCTCTTGCCGGAGCGTGAGCGTTATGGGAGAATGCCCGGAAATTGTGCCGGCGCGCTGGCAAAGGAGTAGTATCGCTGACCGCTGTTCCTGTGGGTTTCTTAAACCAAGTGAGGCCATAGAGTTCGTAGCGTAGGGAGCCTGCCACAAAGGGCAACCGCTGCGATCCTCAATTACTGCTCACTTGCACGCACATTGGTATGAATCCCTCCGGAGCCTCGATTTTCGAGAAAAAACCATGGAGTCTGAAGCTGACATTTTCTGGGCTGTTGCCGCTTTCGCATTTGGCGCGGTTGTGGGAAGCTTCCTGAATGTGGTGATCATCCGTCTGCCTGACGGGCATTCGGTCGTCTTCCCAGCTTCCAGGTGTACGAAATGCGATCATCCCATAAGAAGCTACGACAATATCCCCATACTCAGCTATTTCCTGCTGCGTGGAAAATGCAGGGATTGCGGGGAGCAGATTTCCTTCAGGTATCCTTTGATAGAATGCTTGACAGCGCTGCTCTGTACAGTGCTCTTTTTTAAGTTCGGGTTGACTCCGCTCTTCGGTGTTTCATTTGTGTTTTGCTCGGCCATGCTCGCTGTCTTTTGGATCGATCTGGACCACATGATAATTCCTGACCTGATATCTCTCAACGGGATTATCGTTGGACTTGCCGCATCCGTCATAGGCCTCGTTCCGGGTGTGGAATGGCTGCAATCCGTCTTGGGGGCGGCTCTTGGGGGGCTCAGCCTGTACGTTCCGGCGTACATATACGAAAAACTGCGGCACACAGAGGGGCTAGGTGCTGGAGATATCAAGCTCTTGGCTATGATTGGGGCGTTTACAGGACCGTACGGCGTAGTCTTCGTGCTGTTCTTTTCTTCTCTGATAGGCTCTTTGACTGCCTTTGTGGGCATGACCGTGAAAAATGTGAGCTCCTCGACCCCCATACCATTTGGGCCGTTCCTCACGGCTGCGGCAGTTGGTTATGTACTCTTCGGCCCGGACATTATCGATAAATTTTTCGAGCTTGGCCTTTATTGGCAGAATTGATAGGATATTAGCCTTCCGGACGATATTCACAGAGAAATCCACCCGCATCAGCGGAGGGCATTCGGCTCGTCTCCAATAAGAGCAGATCCCCTTTCCAATTTTCCTAACCGAATCTACCCGTAACATATTCCATGGTTTTTTCGACTTTGGGATTGGTAAATATTACGGACGTCTCGCCGTATTCGATTAGTTTTCCCAGGTACATAAACGCGGTATTGTCCGAGACTCTTGCTGCCTGTTGCATATTGTGAGTCACTATTACGATCGTGTAACGCCCTCTGAGTTCGTCTATCAGGTCTTCAATTTTTGCGGTTGCTACAGGGTCCAGAGCGGAACAGGGCTCGTCCATGAGCAGCACTTCAGGGTCACCGGCTATAGCCCGGGCTATGCAGAGACGCTGCTGCTGGCCTCCGGAAAGCCCCAAAGCATTATCCTGAAGTCGGTCCTTCACTTCATCCCAAAGGGCCGACGCCTTGAGAGCGTTCTCTAACGTGTCCCTGAGGGTCTTTTTGTCTCGAACGCCGTCCACCTTTAAGGGATAACAGACATTGTCGGCAATAGACATGGGGAAAGGGTTCGGCTTTTGAAAAACCATCCCCATGACTTTCCTCAAACCAATCACATCCACATCCGGCCCATAGATATCTGTCCCGTCCAGCAAAATTTCGCCGCTGGTGCGCAAGCCGTCTATGAGGTCGTTCATGCGGTTTATGCCTCGCAGAAGCGTGGACTTCCCGCAGCCCGATGGTCCGATAAGTGCTGTGACCAAGCCCTTCTCCACGCCCATGCCGACGTCGAAAAGCGCTTGAGCCCGTCCGTACCAGAGACAGAAGTCCTTGATCGTAAGCAAGGTCCCCATCGGCCCGCCTTGAACGTGGTAAACGGTTCCATTTGTGTCGGAGTTTCGGATCATAACAGTCTATTACTCCTAGAAGTGTCCCATGAAGAATTTCCGTTTCAGTCGGTTCCTGATCATGATGGAAGCGGCGTTCATGGCAAAAACCAGCCCTATCAGAAGCAGGGTGGTCACAAAGACCATGGGTTTCGCAGCTTCGGAATTCCTGGATTGGAACCCCACGTCATATATGTGGAATCCAAGATGCATGAAGCTCCGTTCCAGATGGATATAAGGGAAAAACTGGTCTATTGGGAGTTCCGGTGCCATTTTGACGACCCCAACCAGCATCAGGGGGGCAACCTCGCCCGCGCCCCTGGCCATGGCAAGAATGAGGCCGGTCATGATGCCGGGCATGGCTCGAGGCAGAACAATCCACTTTATGGTTTGCCATTTGGACGCTCCGCACGCAAGCGAGCCCTCTCGCATGGAGCCCGGGACCGCTGCCAGGGCCTCCTCTGTGGCGACGATTACCACGGGCACAGTGAGCAAGGCGAGGGTCAGAGACGACCACAACAATCCGCCAGTGCCGAAAGTCGGGGTGGGAAGACGTTCAGGAAATAGCATCTGATCTATTGACCCCCCGAGAACATAAGCGAAAAAGCCCAGGCCAAACACCCCGTAGACTATGGAAGGTACGCCGGCGAGATTGTTCACGCAAATACGTACCAGCGATACCATGCGCCCCTGCTTCGCATATTCCCTCAGGTACAGGGCAGCAACCACACCGAACGGAGCCACAGTGAGGGCCATCAGGACGGTCATGCAGAATGTGCCGAAAATGGCGGGCATGACGCCGCCTTCTGTATTGGCCTCCCGGGGTTCCTGAGTCAGGAATTCCCACCATCGGGAAAAGTATATTTCGAGTTTCTTCCACACAGTCAGATCGTTCGCTGGATAGAACCTGACAATGTCCGAGAGTTTTATGGTTTGTTCCCTGCCGGCGGCATCGGCCAGTGTTATTGCGTATTTCGAGTCTCTTTCCTTCAAGAGGACCGCTTCCTTTGCCAAGTCCTGGTATTGAACTTCAAGCTTTTCAGAATTCTCCTTGAAGACAGCCTCGGTCCGCTGGTATTCGGAACTACTCTGACCGTAGCTCAAACCTGTCTTCCGCAATTTCAGGCGTTCGTCCTCCATGTGTTGGTTTACGGCTGCAATTTCGGTACGCTCTATTTCTCGGATTCTTTCTCTGCGGCGGGCAGCAGCAGCCTGCTCTTTGCGCAAGATCTCCGGAGAAATTCGGTTCCTGTCCAGGATGTCTCCTTGGAGATTCAAGGATACTATGGTCCCAATGAAGGGGCCCCATTCCATCCGTTCCACCATGTAGATGCCAGCCGGCTCGGAGACCTCCGCAACTTCGTAATCGTTTACCCATCTGTAATCTTCGTGGTACAGATCGAAATTGCCGGTTTTGAGTAGCGTCCTTCCCGCAAGGCCTTGTTTTGCCGCGATTGCTTCTTTGGCTTTGTCATCCAGATTGGCCAAGATATCAGTTCCCGGGGCGAATTTTTCAACTCGAGTTACCTCACCCGCCACAACGGAGCCATCGCGCAGCTTCATGACCTCTATTGGTTCCGGATAGAAGGTTGGGACTCCCTTATAGAGGATCAACACTATAAAACCGGCTATCATGAGCATGCCGATCGCTAGGGCGCCGCCCAATCCCCACAAGAATGGTTCCCCGCGAGCCTTGAAGTCCCAAATCATAGACCTCTTGGGTCTAGGTTCTGCGGTTGTGCCATCTTCGCTGGACATATCAGGCGTTCCGTTCTCGGGCCGCGTTTTAATGCTCAACCGTAATTCGGAATCCTTAACAGTCGGCGGAGGATCTGCTTCAGTTTTTCCTTCGACCGCCTCGATATTCAGGCTGGGTTTCATATCAGCTTCCCTTAGAGCTGCATGGCACGCTTTCGAAAGCGAAGGCGCACCAGCTCGGCAACTGTATTGATCACAAAGGTCATTCCGAACAAGACAAGCCCAGTCAAAAAGAGGACCCTGTACAATGTGCCATCCTTTGGGGCTTCAGGAAGTTCGACCGCTATGTTCGCAGAAAGCGCTCTCAGTCCGTTGAAGATGTTCAGATCCAGCAACGGAGTGTTACCCGCTGACATCACCACGATCATGGTCTCACCCACGGCACGGCCCATTCCGATCATAACCGCAGAAAAAACGCCGCTGAGAGCAGTGGGTAGGATGATCCATATCGCTGTCTGCCACGGCGTGGCTCCGCATCCGAGACTGGCAGCCCGCAGGTGGTCAGGAACAGAATTCAGCGCATCCTCTGCAAGCGTGTATATTAGCGGTATGACGGCAAATCCCATTGCAAACCCGACCACAAGGGTGTTGCGCTGCACGTAAGTCCCGACAATGCTTCCTCTTGGGTCGAATCCCACACCAGCAAGACTGACTGCAATCACGTATGACAAGAGAGCCGTGACTCCGGCGATGCAGAGCCACCTGAACAGGTCCAGCAGTGCGGAATACGGCATCTCCATTTTGCGAATGTACTGATATGCTCTGTAACCCCAAAACCGCGAGAAGGACCAGCTGACCGCTGCAGCGGCAAGCGGAACGGTCATCAGGAAAAGGAATGCAGCGGGACTACCTTCTCCATTCAACCAAGACTGGAAATTTCCGTTGAAGAAGAACTTCTCAAATGAAGGCCCCCCCAAATACGTGAGATAGAACCCAAATCCCACCAAAACAAACATTAGAACAAATTTAGGCAGACCCTCCAGCCGCACGGCCGTTGAAGCAGGCATCAACTGCCAGAGATACGCTGAAAACACCAGGAGCAGCGGCAGAGCAAGAAAGACAAGCAAAACAGCGCTTATCCAGTTTTCCACCACCGGCGCAAGCACAAGCCCGGCTACAAATCCCAAAACGACCGAAGGTATGGAAGCCATCACCTCCATGACAGGCTTGATCTTCCCTCTTACGCGGGCCGGCAGGAACTCTGAAGTGTAAATGGCTCCGAGAAGAGCTATCGGGATGGCAAACATCAACGAATACATGGTTGCCTTGAGTGTCCCGAAAATCAGAGGGACCAATGACAATTTGGGCTCAAAGGCATCGGTGGCCCCGCTGGATTGCCAAGTATAGCCGGGCTCCGAATAGCCTTCGTACCACACTTTTCCGAACAATGTGTGGAGCGAAATCTCCGGGTGGGGAACACTCAAATCCCAGAACCCCGAGCTTCCGTTGGAACTGAAGGCCAGTATTCCGTTCATTCTCGGAGCCAGAACCAAAGCCTGCCACGAAGATTTCTCCGGTGGCGATATCTTGACAAGAGTCTCTTCGCTGGTTCCGTTGCGCAACCATATTTCACCCTTGGAATCGCATGTGGCAAAAGTCTTGCCCCTCTGGCCAGGACTGAACCCCGTGACAGCTGAATTGTGCGGCTCAAATTTACGCGTGCGAACCAAGGACGCCCCGTCGAGGGTCTTGGCCCCTTCTCGCGCCAGGAGGAAATATATGGAAAGAGAGCCATCCGAACCACCGACCACCAGAGACGCCTCACCCATCAAGAATCCCAGGACGGTGAGATTAGTGCCTTGCGGCATGGTCTCAACTGTCTCCGCCAGAAAGGGGTGCTCGAAATCTCTGGTGTTGTAGCGATAAATTATGCCTTTTTTATCCGCAAAGTAGGCCTGATCTGCCATTTCGGTCACAAGTGCGAAAGCGACGTCAGAGCTGTCGGGAATCGGCGGCAAAGAGGATTTTGAAGTTTTTGTCACGACCTTGCGTGTAAACATATTCATTTTTGTTTCGGTCATGCTCATGGTTGCCGTGCCGCTGCCGTCCATCGTCAAGAGTATTCTCTTGGGCCGTTCACCAAACATCGTCAGGCGATAATCCATTACCTTGATTGGGCTGCCGCTTTCTGAGACCTGGATCTCGTCATCCAGCTCCAACTTGAAGGAAATCTTGCGGATTTGTCTACCGGGAACACGCGAGTATACAGCAGAGCCGTCCGTCTCATAGAGCTCATTAATCTTCTTAAGACCCGCAGGGGCTTGATCTTCCGGAAGAACATCGTTTCGGAATTCAATCCGTCCGAATCGCACGGTTCCGTCCGAGAAACCCACGGCAATGTTCGAACTGTCAAGGGTCTTGGCAAAAGCGGTGATCGTTTTGTCTTTCAGATCAAAAGACCTCTTTTCCAGTGGAAAACCGGTCTCCACATGCCATGTAGCAACTTGCCCCTCCCGACTGACTGACACAGCGATTGTTTTGTATTCGTCCATTGCCAGATTGATTGCAGGTTCCTGTTTGCCCTGCAACTGGTAAACATGGCTGGATTCTACGGATCCGCCCCTAAACAGGGGGAGAACTTCGTGGACAAGGAAGACCATCATTCCCAGAACTGCGCCTATAACAAGGACGCCGCCCACTGTGATCGAGCGGTCGGCGAGTCGGTCCGCGATCAATACCCATGTGCGAGTTTTCTTCGGACCTCGCTTTCCGGAGTCCGTCATTTTCTAGATTTCCTCTCTGCCCGATGAGTGACTCTTCTTGGGGTTCGTCCCGGAAGAGATTTCCGGAATCCCTTTGCCGACTGCGCCGGCAATTCCGAAACCAAGTCCTTGAGTCATGGATAAGTTGCTGCTGCTCTCCGAGGCTATGAAATCGTTGTTGGCAGTGATATCCGAGTCTGCCATCCTTGGCGAACTGTCACTTTTCACTTTATGCCGATGCTTCTGAGATCCTCATCCGCCAGAACTCTGGAAACGGGATAGAATCCGTCCCTGATCACTGCTGTCTGTCCGTCTCTGGAAAGAAGGTATTTTATGAACTCGGCCATTAAAGGATTCAATCGATCATTGGGATTCTTATTGAAATACACGTACATAAATCGAGCAAGTGGATATTCCCCCTCATAGGTGTTTTCAGGATTGGCTTCGAAGCATTTTCCTTCCTCTATCGCCAGTGGAATCAATTTGACGTCAGGTGTCTTGTAGCCAATCCCGGAGTATCCTATCGCGTACTTGTCCGTTGCAATCGCCTGCACAACAGCGGAAGATCCCGGCTGTTCCTTAACGCTATTCTTGAAGTCGCCCTGGAAAAGCGCTGCTTCCTTAAAATATCCGTAAGTGCCTGATGCAGAATTGCGACCGTAAACAGATATCCGCTTGTTTGCCCAGTCGCCTGCGAGTCCCAGATCTCCCCAGCTCCTGATGTCTTTAGCAAAGCCACCTTTACGGGTAGGTGAGAAAATTGCGTCCAACTGCTTCAGTGTGAGGCATTTCAGGGGGTTATCTCGGTTGACGAAAACCGCAAGAGCGTCTACGGCCACGCGTATGACTGCAGGTTTGTATCCGAATTTCTTCTCGAACGCGTCAATTTCATTAGATTTCATTTCCCGCGACATTGGGCCGAATTGAGCAGTCCCCTCGATCAGCGCGGTAGGTGCAGTCGAAGACCCCTTGCCCTCTACCGCTATCTTCACGTTGGGGTACAGCGACCTGAACCCCTCGGCCCACAGCGCCATGGCATTGTTCATTGTGTCAGAGCCGACAGATTTCAGACTCCCGGATACTCCACTCACCGTAACGTACTCCGGGAGGTCCGGATCAACCTGGTAAGCCGAGCACAGCGACCCTACAAGAATTACGGATGCGAAGGCCACAAATAATAGAACTCTTCCGATCACGCGATACCTCTCAGCGAATTCCGAAATATTCGCGTCAAATCTACCCCCTAAAATGCGATCATTTTGTTAGAACAGTGTTAGGAACAAAATAGAAAACCATGAACGATCGGCGAACTGGTGAACTTATAATAGTTGCCAAAAACGTCTTTTCGATCTGGGGATGACTGTTGGGCTTGCCGAGGATGGGAATTTCAGTAGCGCTCTTGGCAATGACCAAAACCATTGCCGACTGATTCGAGTTAAAACAATCTATTGCCAGAAAGTTTGTCCGTGTGGTTCCAAGTTCGTTTCACACCAGTGGGGATCTCATCAGAGTTGACAGAGCCTTGGCAGCGGTCTCCGCTAATTCAGGCTCTTCTTTTTCCAGAGACAGGAATTGCCTCAGGTGATCTGCAGTCCGCAGAACCAGCATTGCCAGGTCTCCCTCATCCGCGTCCACATCTTCGATGAGCTCAAGCCAATCCACTTCATGGGCCCAGAGGAACACGGCAGCGACGGGCCAAAACATTGTGTTCGGCACCTCGAACCTTCTGGAGATCATGAACTGGGCGAGAGGCTTCAATTTGTTCAGCATGTTGCGAAACTTATTCCACAAAGGCCGGGTCCGATCCCATAGTTCCTTGCTGATCACGATCTCCTTGTCTTTGTCCAGGACGAACGGAGCGATCAGAGACGCCAACTCTTGCGGGTTCAAACCGCTGAATTCCCTCTGTCGAATCAATTCAGCTATGAGAAGAGGATGATCAAGCCTCAGTCGGGCAGCCCAGCGTCCGTCATGAGTGGGAGCGCCCGCTTTGTCAACGTAGTCCAACTCCTGCAATACTCTTAGATGTCTTTCGAAATCATTCTGCAGTCGCCGTTTGACCTTTTCAGCCTTGCGAGGGTTTACATGAAATGCAGCGAAAGAATATCCTAGCAACTCCCGCACTCCATCAGGATCGTGGGAAAGTAAAAGGTTCAGAATCATGGAGAAATTCACAGCTATGCGGGATTGCAGAGGCTCGGATTCGGAGAGCAGCAAATCTCTCACCAGGGGTATATCCATGTATTTTCCTGGCACTATAAGCGTAAAGCCCGCATTGTCTATGCCTCTTCTCCCTGCCCTGCCGGTCATCTGATGGAGATCCGTTGAAGTCATATCTATGAAAGTGCGGCCGTTAAACCTGTCACTTTGGAGCAGGACGACCGTCCGTGCCGGAAAATTCACACCCGCGGCAACAGTGGATGTGGAGAAAATCACTTCCAGATGTCCAGCCACCATCATCTTTTCAATGAGCAACCGCCAGCCCGGCAACTGTCCTGCGTGATGAGCACCGGCTCTGCAAGACAAAAGTTGTTCCAGCTGTCGCTGGCCCTTTAGCTCTGGCGCGGGCATCAATTCAGCGTCCACCGACTCTTGGAATCCGCCCTCCTCTGGGCTCCGAGGTGACGGTGCAAGGGTGTGCAGGGATCTGTCACAATCGGACCTGGATTTCAGGAAAACTATGGCCGGCAACAATTGGAATTCCCTGAGAACCTCTATTACTCGGTTCATGTCCGGTAGCGGATTGCCGCCAATACGCTTGCGGTTTTTTTCTACTTTGGCGTAGGATTCAACCTTCGAGAACAGCCGTCTTCCGCGGAAAAAAGGGGTCAGAAGGCCTTGGTGGGTCATAAACAAAACATGAAGAGGAACTGGCCGCACCGCGGAATGCACCACGGAGCATTTGAATTTTCGAATGTGCATTAACCAGCGCGACACATCTTGCGCATTCGAAATGGTTGCCGAAAGTAGCAAAACTCTAACCCTGTCAGGGAGATATATCAGCACTTCCTCCCAGACCACACCCCTGTCGATATCCCCTAGATAATGAGCCTCGTCCAATATAACGAGATCCACCCCCAGGTCCGTACCGGAATCCATGGCGTCGTAGAGTTGATTTCGAAGAATCTCGGTCGTACCCACAATTACCGGTGCATCGGCATTTTCTTTCCGGTCGCCGGTGAGGATTCCCACTCGTTCACGGCCCAGGGCCTCGCCGAACTCCTCGTACTTGGCATTGGACAACGCCTTGAGCGGAGTCGCATACCACACCCCACACCCCTTGGCCAGATATTCTTTTATGGCTTCCAGGGCGATCCATGTCTTGCCCGAGCCGGTTGGCGCGCTGACTACCACGTCTTCGCTCAGAATTAGTTTCAATGCCTGCACCTGAAACGGGTCGGGAATAAACGCCGCTGGCTCGGGCTTTCCTATGTCGGCAAGAAGCGCTAGAGCCCCACTGTGCACGCGAGGAATGCGGTCTGCTGCAACCGCCAGTTTCTTGGGTTTCTTTGGGAACTGAGACCTTTTCTTATTTTGTAAGGTGTTTCCTGTTTTGTTTCGTATAGCTCTCATTTGTGTCCAGAGGTACTCTAATATTGACCAAAGCGCAAGCTCCGGTAGAATTACAGGGTCAATCTAATCGAAGCTGCACATTTCTTGTTTAGATTTTGATGCAAACCTATTTCACTGAAGCAGTCGTCTCAGCCCCTGAGTTTGCCTCCAAACAAACAAGAGACCTAATACCATTTCGCTTTCAAATATGTAAAATCGGGGAGGCACTTCTTGTAAAAATTACTCCCCGAACCCCACCTCAAGATCTTTTAGCACTCGCCGGAACCCCAAATTTCCTTTCAGGAAATGGGGGTTCCGGCAAATGATAGAAGTTTCTGGAAGGAGGATTGGGGGGAAACTCTTTACTAAAGAGGGTCCCCCAATCTTACTTCTTTGAATGCGCATTAATATCACTCGGGTGCCGGTGGCCGCGCCCAACCCCGGCAATAACACAGATAAAGCATAAAAACAGCAGCTATTCCGGAGTCACGCATGATTTCGGGAGCGCGGATGGAGCCTTAATGGGTGCGAATTCGTGGGCTATGGCATCCTCAAGCCGGTTCGTGGTGCTGGTTTTGTGAATTATTTCAATTCTTCGTACCAGACAACCCCTACCGGGAAAAGTTCCTTTTATCGCATTCTATGAAACAGAGCTCCACATCCCAAGACAAATTGGCTTGGCGAGGCAGCATTCCGCTTCGTGGCTTTTTGGGCCTTGACCCATGCTTGCGGCTCATGTAAACCTAGCATGCCGGCATGCTATGATCTGGTTCCCAAACGAAAAGGCGTGACGGTCATGGACATTTTTTGTTAAACGCAGATCCGCACTTGAAAAGACTTCTGCGTGATTTTGCTTGTGAGCGTTTGCGGGGAGTCGACAAAGACAGGTTTTTCAGGTTTGGGAATCCTCATTCATGAGTAAAACGCCAATTGCGAAAAAGTATTCCCTTTTGTCTCTCGGTCTCATTTGAGACCCATAACAGCGCCTCTAGCAGGCGTGGTTTTTGCAAAACCGGAATCATGTGCAAGCAGATGAGACTTAGTATACTCTTTATCGACGATATGAAGCCTCTCGTCACAATAATGGAGAATGGCCTTGAAAAGTTAGGCCACAGAGTATTTTCAGCTTTGTCGGGTAGAGAAGGACTGGAGATATTTCGCTCCAATCCCGTAGATGTGGTCCTGTGCGATCTAGGCATGGAAGGAATGGACGGCTGGGAGGTTGGAGAAGCCATCAGGAAAGCGTGCGAGGAGAAAGGAGTTCCCAAGACTCCATTCATTCTGTTGACCGGGTGGGGGTACGATCAGGGTTACCAGGAAAGGCTTGTGGATTCCGGTGTGGATGCCATTCTGGAAAAACCGATCGAGATAGAGAAATTGATCGAAGTTCTGGGAAGCGTTGTGAAATGAGGAAACGGCGGTCAAGGTGGGGGTAGTTTTTTCTGCCTGGATTATCTCTGTGATTTAACACCATTCTAATAAAGACCTAACAATGAGTTCACACAACCGCATCAAACTGGCGGTTGTTTACGCAGCTGAAAGAACCCAAGTGACTCGGCATCGATTTTTGCTGCCACTCTTTGGGAATGGGCGTATTGCTGTTGTGGCATCTTTGCTTGGCTAGGTTGCCTCTAGTGAGCATTCAGGCTTGCTGTCCGAAGTGGAGGAGACCAATGGCCGAGAGGTTCTTCGCAATGCCCATTTTCAATGCTCAGCGGTATAGTCCCGCACTCTAAACAAGAATCGTGCTCATGTAGCCAAATGCTGCTATTATACGCGATGAATTTCACTACTGTCCCTGTATCAGTGACTCTTGGCAGGCCGTGAATGACGGTAGTTAATTCGGGAATGGAGCCAAACGGAGCGATGGCCAAAGAGAAGGTACTCGTGGTAGACGATGATGAAGATATACTCGAACTGGTAAGATATAACCTTGCCAAAGAGGGGTATCAGGTGCATTGCGTTCCCTCAGGTGAACAAGCGCTCAAGAAGGCGAGAGAAGATATTCCGGATTTGATCTTGCTTGATTTGATGCTTCCCGGTCTGGACGGCCTTGACGTGTGCAGACAATTGAGGAATTCCCCTGAAACATCGGGAATTCCGATAATCATGATCACGGCCAAAGGCGAAGACGCGGATATCGTCTCCGGACTGGAACTGGGCGCCGACGATTATGTAATCAAACCTTTTAGCCCACGGGTTCTTCTGGCTAGAATAAAGAAAGCCTTAAGAAAGACGAAGCCGGAGGAACCCGACGAAAGCTCGATCTTAAGGATACATGAATTGTTGATAAATCCGGCGCGACACGAAGTTTTGGTGAAAGACTCGCCCATGGTATTGACCGTAAGCGAATTTCGGATTCTTCATTTTCTCGCCAGGCGGCCGGGTTGGGTTTTCAGCAGGGATCAGATAATAACTGCTGTCAAGGGGGACGATTATCCTGTCACTGAACGATCTGTAGATGTGCAGATAGTGGGTCTTCGCAAGAAGTTGGGCAGCGCGGGAAACTATATAGAAACCGTTCGAGGAGTGGGGTATAGATTCAAGGAGCAACCCTGAGGTTTATGCTTTGGCGCACGGCTCGAAAGCAGGGGAATAGGTCGGAGCACGACTGCTTCCTTAAGAGAATGCTGCCGCTGCTTATCGGTCTCTGCCGTTTCCCAAAAAGTTGAGGCCGAAAGCATTCCGAGTGGCGCGGGTCCGTTCGGGAAATCCGTCAGGAGAACTAGTTGATGCCGAAGCGACCAACATTATTGTGGAAATTATACCCATCCTATTTGGTAGTGGCTTTGTTGTCGTTTTGTCTGATGGCCTGGCATGTGTCGAGCCAGTTAGCGGACTATTGCAACGATCGGGCAGTGAACGACCTGAAGACACAGGCTCTCCTGGTAGAAAAACTGGTCGGGGAAAGGTTTTTCAAGGACAGCTCCAGCCAAATCGATACAATGCTTAAAGAAATGGGCTCAAAGATCTCGAGTCGTATCACTGTGGCGCTTGCTTCTGGAGCGGTGTTGGGCGATTCCCAGATGAATGCTGCGCGCATGGACAGTCTCAAAGGCAGGCCGGAGATCAAGGAGGCAATGGAAGGGAGAGTAGGCATTTCCACGCGAATGAGCCTCACCATGGACGCACGGATGATTTTTGTGGCAGTCCCAGTCAAGAGGGGTGACGCTGTCACGGGAATTGTGCGTGCGGCGTTGCCATCCGCCTCCTCTGATGCCCTATTGTGGACCAATGACCCTCTCTTCTGGGTAATACTTTTCTTCTTGCCAGGGATCTGCTGTTTTTACTGGTCTCGCCGCTTGAGCTGCGCAATTGGCGAATTTCGGGCGGCAGCGCGGAAATTTTCCGAGATCGATCTCGGATACCGTGTGGACGAGCGAGGAACCTCAGAGTTCTCCGAACTCACCGATGCTATGAACACTATGGCAGCCGAGCTGAATTTCCGGCTCAGCACGGTAACTCGACAACGAAACGAGCTTGAAGCAGTTTTGTCCGGAATGATGGAAGCGGTGATGGTAGTGGACACGGACGAACGCATTGTCAGAATAAACAGGGCAGCGGAACAGCTTTTTAGGATACAGCAGGATCGGGTCAAAGGGAAAACCATTCAGGAAGCCATACGTCACACGGATCTTCATCGTTTCGTAACAGGGGCCCTGGTTTGTGCTGATCCCCTGGAAGGCGACATCGTGATAATAGGTGATCCGGACATTTTTCTGCAGGCCCGTGGCGCCACTCTGCGAGACGATCAAGGAAGAGTTACCAGCGCCCTGATCGTGCTCAATGACGTGACCCGTCTGAAAACGCTCGAAATGATTCGCAGAGACTTCGTGGCGAACGTCTCGCACGAGTTGAAGACCCCAATTACTTCCATTAAGGGTTTCCTGGAAACCCTCAAGGAAGGGGCCATCAAGGATCCGGAAAATGCTGAGCGCTTTCTGGACATCAGCATTAGACACACGGACCGTCTAAACGCTATAATTGAGGATCTTTTAAGCCTCTCAAGGATCGAAAGGGACGCGGAGAGAGGAGAGGTGGCCCTGGAAAGCAGGCCGGTCAACGAAGTCCTGGATGCGGTTGCAAAGGCATGCGGCGAGAAGGCCCGGGGCAAGACGATAAACCTCGAATTTCGAGTCAAGGACGGTATTGTGGCCGATATCAATCCGACGCTTCTAGAGCAGGCCCTTGTAAACCTCGTGGACAACGCTGTGAAGTACAGCGAACCAGGCAAAACAGTTGTTGTGACGGCAGAAGACCACCCTGGGGAAGTGGTGATCAAGGTCAAAGATCAAGGATGCGGGATATCAAAAGACCATATCACCAGAATATTCGAACGATTCTACCGCGTAGACAAGGCGAGAAGCCGTAAAGTGGGTGGAACGGGCCTCGGCCTGGCAATTGTCAAACATATCGTGCATGCCCATGGCGGCCGAATACTTGTGGAGAGTTCGCCCGCGAAAGGGAGTGTTTTTTCTATTCATCTTCCTTCCGGACAAAAAACCGACGCGACCTGAGTCTTTCCAGCGGAGCGACCTACTCCGGAATGAACGGAGAAAAAAACTATACGGAGCGCCAGTAATGTCAGTAAGACTCCAGAGAGATGTGGAAAAACTGAAAAAGCTCGTGATCTCATTGGCCGCCTTGGTGGAGGAACGGTTTCGGACGGCAATTAAATCCGTCGAGTGCAGAGACGCTCAATTGGCTCGAACAGTCATTGACGGCGACATTGACATAGATCATAGGGAAGTGGACATCGAAGAAGAATGCCTCAAGATTCTGGCGCTTCATCAGCCTGTGGCGGATCATCTCAGGTACATAGTGGCTGTACTCAAATTGAACAATGACCTGGAACGCATCGGGGACTTAGCCGTAAATATTGCTGAGCGGGCAGAATTCATTACAAAGCAGAATCCCATGGAAATCCCGTTTGATTATGTAACAATGTCTCAGCGGGCCGGTGAAATGTTGCAGCAAAGTCTGGATTCTCTGGTCCATATGGATCTTGACCTCGCTTACCAGGTCTGCGCAGAAGATGACGAGGTGGACACCATGAAGACCAACATGCAAGCTCAGTTCGCGCAGGAAATACGCAAAGAAGATAAGGAAAACGTCGAGGCCCTGATCCATCTGTTCCTTATTTCTCGCCACCTCGAGCGCATCGCCGACCATGCAACCAACATAGCTGAAGATGTCATTTATATGATCACGGGCGCTATTCATCGCCACAAGGGACACCAGTACAAATAATTGACAAGCCTCCGATAATATTGAATGAGAATTACGCACGCTCCGAATCACGGAGTCGCAGGGCCCCGATCCGACTTTACGCGCAATGCTTCCTTTTCTCGGGCCAGTATCAGGTCCGTTCCGATTGACATGAACACCCCGAGTCTCGGTGAGTTTCTGACTATGGAGAAGTACTCGTTGCTGAGGAATTCAATCACTCTGGTTTCCATTGACGCGTGGTAATCCAGGTCGATCCACACCCCATTCGGGGACAACCTCATGACTTTCCCGTCCAGTGCCCTGAATCCGTCCGCTTCCACATCCGATCGTGAAAACGAAGTCTTGAAACGCCACAGAAGATCACTGGAGTGCCTCTGCTGAGGTCCTCCGAATTGCACCGTCTGGGGGGGAAGCTTGAACCCAAACTCCTTGGCAAGCATGGGCAGTCTGCCTCTGTGCTCTGATTCAGGACCCTTCAGCCATTCCTTTTCCAGTAGCTTCGCAACACGTCTCATGGCCCAAAGTCCTGGGAGGAACGAGTTGCTCCGATCCACTTCCGGAAAAGTGACAGCGCTGGTAACCGTTCTGGGGCGACCCTGAATTCTGGCCTTGAGGCGAACTCTGCACGGGGTGTCACGAATCTCACCGTAGCGACCCAGGACAACCACGCTTCCTGTTCCCAGCTGATCCGGGATCGGGTCTGGCTCCACTTCCTCAGGCGATATGTCCTGGAACTCCAAGGATATTTCCGATACCTGAGGTGGAGTCACTCCTGAATAGAACCGATTCAAAAGCGTTTCAAAGTCTTCCTTTCCCAGATGATGGAGAGATCCGCCTTTTGAGGAAGCGGCTATACTGTCCAGCAACGCTATATCCATGTGTCTGCCGAGTCCCAATGTGAAGATTCTGGCACGAAATCTGTTGCTTCTCTGCACATCTTCAATGATTGTCTCAGGGTTGGTGATTCCCACCGTTCCTCTTCCGTTGCCGACAAGAACCACCACAGGAAGCCGCTTCCGTGACGTAAATTGCTCAAGAGAGTTTACAAGAGCGTTGTACAGATCCGTCCCCCCGCCTTCCTGGACCGAATCTACGAAACGTGCGGCCTGGGCGACACTTTCATCACTGATAGCAACAAGCCTGTCCGACATTGATCGCGGACGAGTGTCGATCACAAACACATTGAATCTGTCCCCAGGGCCAAGTCTTTGAAGACCCGAAACAATCGCTCGCTTTGCAAGGGCGAATTCCGATGGCCCCATGCTTTTGGAGGAATCAAGCACGAACACGACGTCCTTTTCGGGTTCCTTATTCTTCGTCAGGTCCAGAGGCGGAGAGACCAGGGCCATAAAAGTGCCCTTTTTGCCAGGCATTTTGTGCGTCAAGATTTGCAGGTCCGGATCCTGTCCCGAGAAACTCGAGATGAGCTGGAAACCGTCGCGCACCTTCTTTCCCACGCTCTTGGCGAATGCCAAACACCGGTGAGACGTCTCCCTCGTGATGGTTAGATTGTGGGTCGGAGAGAAAACGCTGCGTACGGGTCTGTCCATCTTCATTCTAACCCGGATGTCCAGTTCTCCTACGGGTGCCAGAGAATATCGCTCCCCGTCCAGGGGGAGGTGGATATCCAGCAAGTCTTTTTCTATGGCTACAGGCAATCTGAATTGACATTTGACGGATCTTTGTCCACGAACCCCGATTTGAACGGGCCTTACAACGACCACGGTCCGACCGGCCAGCCCCATAAGCGAAGGATCCTTCATCGAGGTCGTCAGCTCTCTCAGGACGGGGAAGAACGTCTCCGGCGACATGATCTCCGACGGGTAAGGCACTCCGTCCATCCGGATATCTATTGTCTCAGGCCGCTCGTAATCGTTCATGGGGAGAAGGAAAACCCCACTTAGGGGAAAATCATTGTCATTGAAGAATGTCTGCTCGATCCGGTATTCGGCATACGATTCTGAAACCGTGACGACGGACCTTGAAAGCAAAACAGCCGGTCGCGCTACTGCAATGGATTCGTCTTGAAGACTTGGCGGAAACACATGCAAGATCCCACCGCCCGAAGAAACGCCGGGAACATAGGAGAGCACGGTGAAGGTGAGCAGCAACGATGTAAGAACACGCTGAATGTAGATCATGTCGATGAAGACGCTATCAGCCTCAAGAAGTGAGCGAACCAGACAATCCTGACCCTGCTACAGCAATTTCCTTTTCATTCTAGCCTGGAGGTGGCCCGATCTCCTTGTCCCAGTAAGCGTTGGCCATAGCCATCAACTCGTCCGGGCTGCATATATCCGCAGATATTGCTTTCAGAGTTTCATCTGAGACTCTGCCGTTATTGACCAGTTCAGCGCCCGCTCCCCTGACTGCATCCAGCACGCTCTTCACTCGATCAGGGTATTTCTTTGTCAATAAAATCGAGAAAATAGCCGGACGCAATAAGGCTCCAGCGAATTCCGAGTGCAAATTCCTGGCAATGCGCTGGGCATGCAAGACCAGAGGATCGAAATTGAAGAGCCCTGGATAGCCGCAGACGGAAATCAAGAAAAACATTGCCGGGAACCTCCATCGCAGAGGATGTAACAAGCCATTTTGGTCCTTTTCGAAATGCGGATCAAGGAAGACCACCAGCCTGTCTATGAAATTCTTTGCGATAGAAGTCATGCCGTCGAGATAAAGAGGAGTTGCCAATACCATTAAGTCTGCCGCTCGGATTCTCTGCACAAGGGCTGGCATGTCGTCCTGTTGAACGCAATGCCCGGGAGTCTTGGCGTAGCAGGTAAAACAACCTCTGCAAGGTTTGATTTCTTTCTTTGCGAGAAGGGCTATATCCAGCTTTGCTCCCTCGTGGCGGGCTCCCACCAGAAACGGATTAAGAATTACCTGGGTATTCCCTGCTTCCATCCTGGGGGCTGCGTTAATTACAATGATGTTCATGCTGTTCCTGCCCATCGAATTGTGCCAAGCCGCGGCGCAAAGAGCGTTCTCCTGGCAGCGACTCTGTGCGACAAAACCAGTCTTGATTTCACAGTTTTAAGGTCAGTTTTCCCCGTCCGGAAAGTACGTTGAGGACGTTCTCCAATTTTTCGCAATTGGCAACGCGAATCACTCTGTCGTCAAAGCTTAAAATTTCAAGGGATTGCAGCTTTTCCAGATACCTTACAGTCTGAGTATTGCTTTCGAGTCGGAAAACGTCGGCAAGTTCGGCCAGCTCAATTACACTCCCATTCTCGTTGGATGTACGTCTCTGGAAAAAGAGCAATGCGTGTATCAGCTTTGAAAGGCTGTCCTCAAGCAGAGAAGACTCTAGCAAACAGACCACATCCCGGATTCTCATTTCAAGATTCGTTACCACTTCGCGTGCCGTGTCATTACCCATGAGCTTCTCGTACAGGACTTTGTCTATGGCTAAGAGCACGCAATCCTCATCAGCCAACGCTGAGACCGACCTCACGTTCTCCACGAGCGAGGTATCCCCGAAGAATTCCCCATGTCCCACTGTTGCGATGGTTTGTCTCATGTTCCCGACGTTGAAGAAGACTCTGACTTTGCCTTTTTCCACAACGTAGATATCCGTGCCGGTATCTCCCTGACGGAAGATCACTTTGCCGGAATTGAATTTTAGCGTTCGGAGCCCGGATTCTATTTCTCCTGGTTCAATGCCGGCAACATCTCGAAAAGACCCGGACCTGAGTTTAACGAGCCGATCCAGCAAACAGAGAGCCGATCCTTTTATTGCTTTGTCAACTGTTCCTGGTAAACCCCTGCGCGGGAATTCGTCGGCAAGAAGTTTCCGCATTCGACGCTTGTCGAGCACCAGTTCCCGAGTGAATTGTTCCTTCATGTAAGCTGACATGGCCGAGTAGTCTATGTTCAGACGAAGCTTCTTGGCGACTTGCCGGAGATCTGCGGTCATGTCTTCCATCCAGGTGTACCGATCATCCGGTTTCAGGGCCATGGCCTTCATAAGTATCGGTTTCACGGGCGCTGGAATGTGGTTCGCATCCTCCTCAAGCTTTTTGGAAATGTCCATCTGGAGGATCATCTTGATCGTGTCGCTCACGGTCTCCTGGTGTTTTATGAGCCTTTCACCGGTAAGAAGTTCGTAAAGAAGCACTCCTGTACCATATATGTCCACGCGTCTATCAAGCTGCTTTCTCTGAATTTGTTCCGGGGAGAAATACAAAAGCTTGCCCGCCACAGGAAAACCGCTCCTGTTGGACTTGTCGAGAAATGCCTGAGCTATTCCGAAATCGATAATCTTTACTTCAGCTTCGTACGACATCATCACATTGAACGCGTTCACGTCCTGGTGCACAAGCACAAGGTTTTCGCCGCCAGGTCCTCTTCTCTTGTGCGCGTACGCCAAACCTCTGGCCACTTCCAACGCAACATGGAATATGAATTCCATTGATGGCCGATGTCCGGTCTTCGATGCTTTGGACAGTATATGAGCTATGTTCCTTCCCTCCACGTACTCCATAGCGATGTAGTATTCGGAGTCGATCACGCCCATGTCGGTGACTTGAACTATGTTGGCGTGGTTCAGTCGTGAAAGGGTCCTGGCCTCGTTTATGAATCTTCTCACGTAGCGTGGTTTGTTGGCGTACTGAGGAAGGAGTTTCTTGATCACTAGCGGCTTCTGAAAACCAGCTACGCTGGAGATCTTTGCCAAGAAAATGTCAGACATCCCGCCCTTCGAAATCTGGTCTATGAGGCGGTACCTCCCAAACGTGACAGGCTCGAAAACTACCTGGCGGCTCTTGGAAGATGATGTCTCTTTGACTTCTATTTCCGTCATTGAATTCTTGTGGGCTAGCGAAGCATTGATTTGCTAATGATAGTATAGATGGATTGACCTATCTTGAGCCTGGCCTGATTTTCAACGTCCACTGTCATGGGAGAACGACGGTAGCCGATCAATCTGTCAGCGAGGACAAAAAAGTGTTTTTCGCCCCTGGAAAGGTGGACCAACCATGTTGGCAGGGCTCCAGCTGTCTTAGTGGCTTTTTTCAAGGGCAGACGTTTTAGGAACAGGGTTCCCAATGTAATGTCCTGCTTGTCCTTGAACTGCGCTGCCTGCGTCTTAGCAAGGGGATAAAGACCTGCCAGCGAGCTGGACGGCACGGCCAAGGGAATGCCTTCCCACAAAAACATCATTACAGCGCTCTGATCGGAAGCACTCCCGGCTTCCGTTCCTGCGACGGGCTTAGGCACATGCGAAAGCTCTTTCTGAAGAGAGGAAAGCTGTCCCACGCGCTCCGAAAGGAGATGTTCCAAAGTGCCGAGGCGACGGGTTATCTCTTCCGAGGACATATCCCCACCTTGACGCAAAACTCCCAGAATTCTCGCCAAGCGCTGACTGACCTCCTCCAGGGAGCGGACTGCTCCTCCCACTTTGTTCACAACTGTCCCGAATTCAGGCGCCGTACGTTCTGGTGCGTCCGTTTTCTTTGCAGCAGGCTCGGGAACGGATGCAACCGCAGACATTATCTGCTTGTAGCTATTGGTTATGGACGAGATCAGGGATTGATTGGGCGGGCGCATGGGCGCTGCATGCAGTGATTTGAGTGCTGCTACGCTGTCCTGGAGCAATTTGAGCAGGGCCGGGTGCGGTACAGAATCCGGACGATCGAAACGAGGCAAGATGCGCATGTTCATCGCCAGTATGTTGCGAGCGGGCCCCTCCGAAGTGAAGACTCGTTCCAGTTCCTTTAACTTCTGGAAGAGTTCTCTTATGGATTCAGGGCTGACTTCCCATTCAAGGTTTAAAACAATGACTTCAATCTGCTCGATTGCTTCCTCGAATGGGCTCGGTCCCTTGTGTTGGGCCGCAGCCACGGGCGGAGCGCTTTCAGCCGGTTTGGGCAAAGGCCGAGCCGGTTGGGGTTTGAGCGGGGCAGGTCTGGGTACTGAGGGTGCCGGCGCGGTAGCACGAACAGGTCTTTGAGCGGGCGCCGGAGCAGCAGCTGAAATAGGAGTCGGCACAGATTTGGGTACGGAAACGGGCGTGACCGAAGGGATGATCGGTTCCGGTTTGGCCGGTTCAGGTGGCTTATCCTCCTGTGGTGACTCATCCGCGAAAAGGCCGCCGAAAAGTTCTTCTATTTTTCGTCCAACGGCTTCACCCAGTTCTTCTGGACTCTTGTATTTTTGTTCGGCCACGATGCTCTCCGGACAATAGAAGTTTGGATCACGATCCGGTAAGGCTCATACCCTTATCCTTCAACAAGCGGGTGCTCACGTCCACTACGGTCATCATACAGACTTTTTTGAAGGTCTCTCTTACCCCGTCCCCCTTGAGCGCGCTGGCTGAAAAGCAGGGAAGCTGTCCTTGGGGATTCAGATCCCTATCCATCTCCTCGACAGGAATCACAGCCACTTTGCTGCCGGACAGATCACGTTTGTTGTACTGGATTACAACAGGCAATGAGGTGGTGCTTTTACCCTGCTCCTTCAAATTCTCCTCAAGATTCTGAAGACTCTCAATGTTGTTGTGTCTACGCGCCTCCAGAGAGTCAGCTACAAACACTATCCCATCGACCCCTTTCAAGACGAGCTTTCGAGTATCATTATAGCGTACTTGGCCAGGGACGGTGTAAAGCGAGATTTTTATTCTGAATTTTCCGATGCTTCCTAAATCCATGGGAAGGAAATCGAAAAACAGCGTCCGATCACCGGAAGTATCAATGGAGAGAAGCTCGCCTCTCACCTGATCTCCGAGAGCCTTGTGAATGGTTATGAGGTTCGTGGTCTTGCCGCCACGCCCCGGACCGTAGTAAACAATCTTGCAGTGAATCTCATCAGACCGAAAACTTATTATCGCCATCAACCCATCCCTGTGACGCTTGTTTCCCAAACGATTGCCGGGTCGAACCTGTCGAATGGCTGAGTCGGTATATCCCAAAAACTCACCCGTTCCTAATCTGCAGCCACGGGGAGTTTGCCCAATCATTCGATGTCTTGGGGTGTCCCCGTGCTTTTCAGGTATTGAACCACTGCCGCAAATTTTCAGCAAACATCGCCTCGATCTGTTCCAAGGCTTTTCTTACTTCCAGCCGGACCAATCCCAAGTGGGTATTGTTATTGAAAATAGTTATCATGAGGTATTCGTCTCCAACATTCGAGAAATGGATGTTTTCGACTTTTCCCTTGTGAAATAAGAGAGTGAATTCCTCTTCACCGAACAGGCGTGCTATTGCGGTGGTGGCCCCGTAGTTCGCTGCGGTCAGCGCCGCCAGTGAAGCTACCTTTTCCTGGTCCATGGCCCCCTGGAAGCTGATCAGTTGTCCAGCCTTGTCAATCAGCAGCACCGTATGGGATCCGGTACGTCCCAGCAAGTTTGCAAGGATCTCATCAATGCGGTCAAGAGATTGTTTTGTTAAGACAAGATCTGCCATTTTTCTCACTCAGCCGGATTGTGTCATCCGCCATAAAGATACGTTTTTTCATGACGCAAAGAGGGGGCGGCCGCTCTAATACACCCCAGTATTTGTTCCGAGAAGCTATTACGCTCAGCCGGAGGATCTGCACAAGAACTGACTGCCGATATCTTCGTGAGCCAAAAGGCGGCTGACTCCGAATTCGGCACGTCACACTCTTACGAAGCACTGCGTAGGCTGTCAAGCCGTCGCATACTCTCCATTAATAAAAAATCCCAACTCTCTTGTATAGTTTCCGACTTGGGTGGTTTCTCGTCGCAGGAAAAAGCGCCCAGTTCCCAAGAGAGAATGACATAAAAAGCCTCTTCTCCCCGAATTTCGTTCGTTTGAGCATGCACGATCTCGCCTTCGCGGAAACATACCATGCCCTTCTTTTCTCCGCTCCTCACATGCATGCGGCAGGTGTTCCGCCCTATGCAGATCAACTGAATAATATCGTGAAGACTCGTATTCGTAATAGTACCGCTGAATCCAACAGGTTTCAAGCGTCTCTCGCTTTGGTCCGGACTTTTGCCCTGTTCAGGGGACACCGGTGAAGTTTTGCGCATGCTTGGTTTTCTCGGTCAGCGCAAATCAGCCTGTAATCCTATAAAATAGATACCGCACACCCGGCACCCAAGAAAAATCATCATCGTGTGGAGCCTGGCTTCGTCAGCAACCCTCTTTAGGAGCTACTGTTACTTGTACCCGGGATCTCCGCGCGATGACTATATCAGTGTTGCAAAATAAAATCAATAAATTCCGGCATAATTGAGTGAAAGTGACTGCTCTGACCTGTCACTCGTTTCAACCCTTCTTGATTCCAGGGGATACCCTTCGTTCATGGCTTGGCCGCTCTCGGTGCTGGCTCTCGAAGGCTATTTCTTTACCCTGGGGTGCCCACTCGCGATTCCGAAGTATCCTTTCAGTCGGACTAAGCCTCTTTGCTGTTCCCGCAACGACACGTCGCTGGGCCACGTTGCGCGCCTAAGCGATGGATTACATGACTAAATTCCATTTGGCTTGGGTCTGCTCCACGGAAATGCTAAGTATAAGAGCATTGTCGCCCACGTTCTATTCGGAGGTTGATATGGCTGGCTTAAGGTTCCTCAATCCGCTTCTCAAGGTGGTCCTTTGCTTATTGGGGATGGGGGTAATGGGGTTCTTCCTCTATGAATCGATTTCAAGCGGGACCTCGGACGATCGAATGACAATAGTCCGGGCATTGGTATTCCTCGGATTCGCTTATCTGTTCGTTAAAGCCGCAGCGGACTTGGTCCGCCAGAGGAAGGACAATGAATAAATCTGTCAACCCGTGATATTCATTTACTTACGAGCGGGAAAGAGTGTGAGCAAGAGACTGTCATTGCGAGGAGTGAAACGACGAAGCAGTCTCCATTGCTCGGGTTTTTAAGATTGCTTCGCTTCGCTCGCAATGACACCGTTGGGAGCGGTCTTTTCCCCCACGTAAGTGAAGGATTACACCCCGCGATTTTTTTCGTTTGCTATTCTACCGCCATGTGATAAGGAAAGCGGCACATTATCACCATACAAGTTTTCATCTGAAAGAGAAGCTTGGCGGCTTCTGATGTCCTGTCG
>JACRDE010000546.1 GCA_016212935.1 Desulfomonile tiedjei
CTTCAAGATTTCACCCGAAGGCAAGGAGCAGATCCTCCACATTTTTGGTCCTGGAGAACCTTTCGGCGAGGTGCCAGTTTTCGAAGGAAGACCCTTCCCCGCGCACGCTGTGGCCCTGGAAGACAGCAAGTATGTGTTTTTCCCGAGGTCTGCGTTTGTGGGACTGATCAAGAATAACCCTTCCCTTTCACTTGGCATGCTAGCGATTCTTTCCAGACGATTGCGAAGATTCACCATGCTTGTGGATGACCTTTCACTCAAAGAGGTGCCTGGTAGGCTTGCTGCCCACCTGCTGTACCTGAGCGAACAAAAGCACGGCAGCGATGACCTGGAATTGGATATGCCTAAGGGACAACTCGCAGGACTTCTGGGCACAATACCGGAAACCCTGTCTCGAATCATCACGAGAATGGCAAAACAAGGGTTCATAGAGTCGGACGGGCGTTTGATAAAGATAACAGATCGGCAAGGCCTGGTCGAACTGGCGGAAGGGACCAAGCGGTTGTAACCAAAAGGCGTGGATCTTCTTGAACAAGTGCCCCCTACTTTTTGCTTCTTTGAGCGATCCTGATTAATACCAAGCGCTCCATTGAGGAGCCTTTAGATAATGAGAGCCCGTCATTCCCGCAAACTCACATGACCTGTAGGTCACAACGTAACATGAAAATCCCTGTGCAAACCCTCAAGCAGAAAGGACCGAATCCGTCATCCCGACGGAAGTCGGGATCCAGATGAATATGTGTTTGCTTCATCTTCTGGATACCGGCTTTACCTGAAAATGCCCCGTCCCGGGTAGGACTTTCAGGAAAAAGCGGGAATGACGGGAAAGCAATTTGTTTTTAGACCATCCGATATTCCTTGTTTGAAAGTGCAGTGGTATAAATACTATCTTTAGCAATCAGCCTAACCGATGCACGGGTACTCAGTTGAACAAGACCAGTAATCGCACCATTGCCAACGCAGAAAACCTCTGCGAACTATACGAGAAATACAACCGAAGGGAATTCGTCCATCCGGACCCACTGGAATTTCTCTATGATTATAAGGAGCTGCGAGACCGAGAAATCGTCGGTCTGATTGCATCATGTCTCGCATATGGAGCAGTTCGCCAGATACTCAAGAGCGTCTCAGCTGTATTGAAACGTATGGAATCTCCCTATGAATTCCTGCGCACAACGGATAGGGATTCACTCCTTGAGATCTTCAAAGAGTTCAAACACAGGTTTACCACCGGAGAAGAGCTGGCGACCATGTTATGGGGTGTGAAGCTCGCCCTGGAAAAGTTCGGCTCCTTGAAAGAGTGCTTCGAAATGGGTCTCAAACCGGAACACGATAACATTACCCCTGCTCTCGCGGATTTTGCACGAGAGCTGTCCAGCCCATTTGAACGCAGACCGCGCAGTCTGCTGCCTTCGCCTGACCTTGGCAGCGCTTGCAAGAGGCTGAACCTGTTCCTCAGGTGGATGGTCCGCATTGATGCCGTGGACCCAGGCGGCTGGGATGACGTGCCGCGGACGAAACTGATAATCCCGCTCGACGTTCACATGCACAGGATCAGTCGTCAGTTGGGGCTCACGACGAGGAAGCAGGCCGATCTTCGCACTGCTTACGAAATAACGGCTGCATTCAGGAAGATCGAGCCGGAAGATCCCATACGCTACGACTTCGTCCTCACGCGCCTCGGAATCCGCGACGACCTTGATCCGGAAGAGTTTCTGCAATCTTGCAGAATGAAGGCAAGCGAGGGAAAAGGGGCATATCGGCCAACTTGATCCTAATTGCATAGGGCCTAAACACCCGAATGATCCAGACAGCCGCCATAGCCCCCCTTTGGAAAAGGGGTATTTGCAGCCCTTGCCAACAACATTGTCGAATTTAGCACGCTTGCACAAAACAACAACCGACGCACTCAGTTAGGGGCGACGATCGAAACGTTACGGGCATCCAATCAGCTCACGCCGTCACCCCGGCGCAGGCCGGGGTCCAGGATTCGTTGGATAGCCTAGATTCCGGCTTCCGCCGGAATGACGGGATTTGCCTCCACGATTCGGACCGGACTTCTGGAAATGAGTATAGTGGGATCTTCAATGTGGCAGCTCGAGATCCAGCGTCTCCTCTCTTTTCTGAGCCTGGGAACACGCTGGTGAGTCAGCGCGTGTTGGGACAAATGGATAGAAACGCCTGGTCAGGGCAAGGGACCTCATAGGAAGCTCTTGCCTTTCACTACTCTGCAAAACGAACTTTCTGGCCTATTTGGACCCCGTATTTCTTGCAGAATCCTGCCTTCACTTCGAGACAGTAGCGGCACGGAACCATGGAGGGGTAAACAAGTCCTTTATCCGGCTGTATTTCGCGATATATCACCTTGATCTCGTCTTTAGAATCCACCCAAATCGCGTCAATCGGAAACTTCATCCCTTGCATGTGCACCGCGCTGTTAGTGTCAGCGATAAAATCAAGGAGCATCCCGCTGTCTTCATCTATCGAGGTCCATCCAAGAAGACCCTGAATCCTGGACTGAGGAGTGTTAGCCAATGTCGCCCGAATCGTCTTTGCTCCCAGGGTAACTGAAACCGTCTGCATCTTTCCTCCGGGATTCTCCAGGGCGGACAACGGAAGAGACCAGCAAAGACTGAACACGATTCCTACCAAAACGGCACGGAGGATTATCGAGGTTCTTCTTTCAAGATTATGCCACGAATACATTTGCTATTCCCTCATGAACGCGCGAAATCGCTCCACAGCCTGATGTAGTTCCATTTCCTCCAGGCTAGCGGCCCTTTCGTACCACGCCGTTGAGAATAGCACATCAGAAGTACTTGGTTGACGTCAATAAGAACGGATCGTATATTCGGTATCACTTTCGGACGAAATTCTATCGTTTCAAATGGATGCATCGTGCTCGCCTCGTTCCTCTCATGGCTGAGTAGACCCAATTCAATGTGGTCTCTTCATCACCATGAGGTCATTCCCGAAAAGAAACCCGACATCAGGCCAATCCCAGGTGGAATAGACCCGCGTGTGGTACACCTGCTGCACCGAGCGGGTTTGAGGTCTTTGTACAGCCATCAGGCTGAAGCCATCAACCTCTCCCTGCAAGGAAAAAACGTGGTCCTTTGCACGAGCACTGCAAGCGGGAAGACCCTGGCTTATCAGGCGCCCGTTATGGACGCACTAGTAAGAGATCCCAAAGCCCACGCCCTGTTTATTTTCCCTCTGAAGGCCCTCGAAAGAGACCAGAGAGACTCATTCCTGAACATTGCAGGAGATTTCGGTCTGACCGCTGCGGTTTACGATGGCGACACCCCAGAATCAGAGCGCCGGAAAATTCGCGCCAAACCGCCTCGTGTCCTTATCACAAATCCGGATATGCTTCACCTGGGACTTCTCGCGTTTCACGAGACTTGGAAGGAGTTCTTCGCCAATCTTAGCTACGTCGTGCTGGATGAAGTCCACACGTACAAGGGCATATTCGGCAGCCATATTTCTCAGGTTATCTTGAGGACGTTGCGGGTATGCGGAATTTACGGTGCGAGTCCGCAATTCATCGCGTGCTCGGCTACCATCTCGAATCCAGGACCACTGGTGTCCGGGCTGATAGGCAGAGAATTCACGGTGGTGGACAAATCCGGGGCCCCTTCCTCTGAAAGGCATTTTTTGTTCGTCGACCCGACAGGGAGCCCTAACACTACCGCTTCGAAGATGTTCACCGAAGCCATCGAATACGGGCTGAAAACCATTGTTTTTACCAAGGCCCGCAAGATAACGGAACTGATAAGTAGATGGGTGATACAGGGCAGCCCGCACCTACGATCTAGAATAAGCTCGTATAGAGCGGGGTTCCTCCCTGAAGAGCGCAGAGAGATCGAGACGAAATTGTTTTCCGGAGAGATGGATGGGGTGATCTCCACTTCCGCCCTGGAAATGGGCATTGATGTGGGCGGCCTGGATCTGTGCATTCTTGTGGGCTATCCCGGCACAATAATAAACACCTGGCAACGAGGAGGTCGCGTTGGACGGGCAGGAAAACCCAGCGCAATAGTACTGATTCCGGGAGCCGATGCCCTGGACCGCTATTTCCTGCGCAACCCGAGAGAACTTTTCGAGAGAAATTGCGAAGAAGCCATCCTGGACCCGCACAACAAGGAAGTCTTGAAAAAACATATCCCGTGCGCGGCGTCTGAATCGCCCATCAATCCGGACGAAGAATGGACTTCGCAGGCCGAGGTTCGAGAAGTCCTTCAAGAGCTGGAAGACTCCGGCGTAATATACAGACCACTGAGCAACGGACCTTGGCATTCGTCAGCCAGACGGCCTCACAGAAATGTTGACTTGCGTGCCATAGGCGCTGCTTTCCCAATTTTTCTGGAAGATAGAAAAACCCTCATAGGAAGCTCTTCAGGGAAAAGGGTCTTCACTGAATGCCACAAGGGCGCGGTGTACCTGCACAAGGCCAAGGAGTATCTCGTCACGAAACTCGACATGGAACACCGGAATATCCTTGTCAGGGCGGAAAAACTGAATTATTACACCCGCGCCCTCTCGGAAAAGGACACTGAAATTCTTCGCGCGCCTGTTCGGTCCAGAGAATTTGAAGGATACGCGGTCCGCGAGTCGTCGCTAAAAGTCACGGAAAGAATAACTGCGTACGAAAAACGCAAGACCTCAGGTCAGGAACTAATCGGCGTCGTGGACTTGGAACTTCCGCCACTTCACTTCGAAACCGTGGGAGTGTGGATCGAGATTCCTGAGGATATAAGAAAAATCATTCAGAGCTACGGATTCAATTTCATGGGAGGAATTCACGCGCTGGAACACGCCGCTATTTCCATGTTCCCATTGTTTGCGCTCTGCGACCGAGACGACATAGGAGGAATCAGCATCCCAGATCACCCGCAGGTATGCAAACCAGCTGTTTTCATCTATGACGGCCATCCGGGCGGAGTCGGCCTTTCCCACCGCGCATTCGACATAATTGACGAATTGCTGGAGAAGACCCTCACACTGGTAGAAACCTGTCCGTGTGAAGAGGGTTGTCCGTCGTGTATTCATTCCCCGAAATGCGGTTCCGGGAACAAACCCTTGGACAAAACGGCTTGCGTGAGAACGCTCCAATACATGCTGAGGCCGGAAAAGGCCAGAGAAGCCCTGGCGAAACTGGAATCCCGCGATAAGCAATCCAATCGCCAGAGTGAAGCCCGATCGCCGCTGTCGGCTCCCACAGAGCCTGGGCATGCTCTACAAGCCAAATCCTCGCCGAAAATTTTCCTGGACCTCGCTAACACGGCTGAGCCTGGGTCTTCGGAAAACATTTTGACGGGGCCTTGTGCATCGCGTGACGTTCCATCCGCTCGCGTCATTGTCCGGCGGAAGTCGCGCCCAGATCAACCCAAGGAGATCCCCATGAATTCCGCGGGCGCTGTTGTCTTCGATCTGGAAACCCAGAAGCTCGCCGACGAAGTGGGCGGCTGGAGAAACATATCGAAAATGAGGCTTTCCATTGCGGTGACCTACTCCGAGGCTTCCGGTTTCTTAACCTTCACGGAAGACGATGTGGAAGCGCTCGTTGATTTGCTGAAGTCCGCAGAACTCGTGGTCGGATTCAATCAGATGCGCTTCGACTACGAAGTTCTGACCGCGTACACAAGGGAAAACTTAAGGGCTTTGCCTAATCTGGATATTCTGAAATCCGTTGAGTCCGCGCTCGGGTTCCGACTTCCCCTGAACCACCTCGCGGAAATTACCCTTGGCCGCAATAAATCAGGGCACGGCACCGACGCGGCAGCGTGGTTTCGTGAAGGCAGGATGGACCTGATCGA
>JACRDE010000555.1 GCA_016212935.1 Desulfomonile tiedjei
GCCCCCCGTCAATCTCAAGAATTATGTCTCCAGCTTTTATGCCGGCCTTGTGAGCCGGAGACCCCTCGAAGGGCGAAATCACTACGTAATCCCCGCCTTTTGGAGTAACCACCATACCCACACCCCCGAATTTTCCGGAAGTGCCTATTTTTAATTCCTTGAGCATCCCCGCATCCATGAGGCACGAATTCGGGTCCAGTTCCTGCAAATACAAGTCGAGAGCCTTGAGCAGGTTCCGTTCCATGTCTATTTTGCAAACCTCAGCAGCAGCGGACACTGCTTTGACAAAACATGTCTCTGGCTCATCTCTACATTCGGCGAAGGTTCCCACCTCCTCGGTGCAGGTGGGAAGGACACACATTGTGAATGTGTCGAGAATCGCTTTGAAAATTTCCCGGTCAGGGATCTTGTGAACGTAGTGTTCTCTCAACAGAGCGACAGCTTCGTCAAAAGGTGCAATTCCAGTGAGTCTTCGCAACGGCCGAGTGAACTCACGCTCCGTAGAATCCGAAGGGGAGGAATATGCGTGGACTGCCTCGCGTGCATTCCCGCTAACGCCTAACAGAACCGCCGCGTATATTGCCACGCCAATGATTGTCTTGGGTAATTGCCTCAATTTACAGCTCTTTCCACCTTGCTGACCGACGGGACCTCGCTCTTGCGCTCATAGGCATCAGAGTGGGCCCAAGGATGTCGCTCAGTATTGACCGGAAGAATTTTCCACCAGGTTCGATTCTGGAATCTCCGATCCTGCCAATCATACCATATTGAGGACAATGCAATGTATGGGTTCGTAGAAGAAAGTCAGTCGAGCGAAATGAACATGAGGCTGTCATTACGGGGAGTGATACCGATACGATTGCAAATGGGCAATACGGACGCGGTGACGAGCTACGGACCCATGAACAAAGATCCGACGGCATTGGGTTCTCCGAAGCGAAAAGAGACTTCCAGCTTACCCAAGAATCACCTGCATAAAAATGAAGTGGGATGAGACGACGAATCAATCAAAAAAAACGGGGATTGGTTTGTCGCGGTCGCAACGAAATATCTCAAGCGAACCACTCTCCACTCCCATTATTCAATGAATATAGCACATTCGCAAAAAAGTGGTGACAAAAGGCTCTATCGAGGTTAAAATTCAACTTTTACATTGTCCTTTTCTTGCGAGGGGAATATGGTTTTTCGAATGGCCTTATCTGCAGCATGCATTGCGGCGCTCATTTGTTTCGCATTACCCGCGAATACGGAAGCGGCTTGATGTGACTTTGCCTTCTGGGCAGGAGGCGCCAGTAATTTTTCAGGGAGCATGGCACCCGGTTCCGCTCAGCAACCGGGAGCCCAGGGTTACGATGACCAGCAACAGGCCTATGGTTATCCTCAGGATTACAGCGTACAGGTGAACACCGGTGATTCGGAGCAACCCCCTCTATCTCCAGGGGCGCGAGGCGTCGCTCCCAGACCCGGGCCGCCCCAAACAGACCGGGCTTCCAGTCGAGTAACGAGGCCGACGAGAAATTCGCCGGAAGCAGTTGTGGCCGCGCATCCGAACGTTAGAGGTGGTCAGCCGAGCCCTGAGTCCGGTAGATCACTTGCAAATGCTGTTCAAAAACCCTGGTCTTCCAGAGTATTGGGACCGTATTTGTGGTAGGTCATTGCCTAGCATTGCGTTTCGCATAATCATGTTGTATTAGAGGTCACATTCCGAGACAACCGGCGTGATTGTCGGTGGATCGCATTGAAAATGTCCCAATCAGTTTCCTGCGGGGTTCAGGAAACGTAGGACTTTTCGATTGCTGCCAGCTTGTCTTTCCTTCATTCGGCATTTGACAGAGGGGTAACTGTGGGAGATCAGGACCGTAAAACTAAGAAAAGCAGAACTGACGTGGTAAGAGCGGACGCGGACACGCAATGGTGGCCCGATCCGACGGACTACAATGGTTGGCTGGACCATGAACCGACTGCTGATCTCGAGCCGGGAGTCGCCTCTTTTGTTACTTCGATTCCTGATCCTTCCACTACCGCGCCCAGGAACCGCGTTGATTCGATCAAGGAGAGCCACTCTTTGCTCCGTCAGTTTTCTCAAAAGGAACTCAGAATTCTGATGACCTTAAAACGAAATACTTCGCCCAAAGCTTGGACCTTGAGAGAAGACCTAGTCGTGCTGACACTTTCCATGAGCAACAGGGAAATTGCGGACGTGCTCACTGACAGGAACAAAGAGGCTGTGAAAAAGCGGCTGCAATTGCTCCGATCTAAGGGACTAAACAAACGTCAACCGGAAAACCCTGTTCCCCAGCCAACCTCGCCGTAGGCGCTTGCGGCAATAGGCCCGGTTTCTATCCAGCCAGGAGTGCGGCAAGCTGTGTCGCCGAGATTCTGTGAGGAATCGAGTTCTTTCCGGCCGGATTCGACTCTCCCCAAAATCATCTTATCAACGTCTGTTGCAGCGATTGTGGTGAACAACGACGCATTTTGTCGATTGCGCGCACCGCCCACTAGTTTCGGCCGCTTTCCGGCGATTTCCCCCCGGTATTCATTTGTACTGTAATTTTGTAGTTCCGAGGGGACACTGTAGTGCGTCCCCCCTGTTTTGAATAAGATTTCTATTTTTCGTAGAATGCGAAGAAGTCTTTTGCATAGCCTTGATCGTACCGCTTCATGGTGTACTGCAACTGCTCAGGAGAAAGCCTGTCTCGTCGGACAATCTTGTCGTTCTCATTTCGGAAATAGAAATTACAGACAATATTGTGAATGTTGGCATCACCATGGATTGCCCTTTTGCACCCTGCCAGAGCCAAAGCCCTGGCCAGGTCCTTGGTGCTGACATGA
>JACRDE010000543.1 GCA_016212935.1 Desulfomonile tiedjei
CTTTGCGAGCCATGGCAACCTCCTTTTGGATTTCTTATTTCTTATCTTTGAGGATGCCATGGTTTTCTTTTCAAGGGTATTTTCATGTTCCGTTGTGAACGACTCTTCATGATAGTTCGCCGGAATGACGGATAAAGAGCCGAACATCCTTAAGTTCGCGCACATGCCCCCAGACGCACACAGTGTGGGAACGCAAAAAGGGTGCCGGATCCGTATGGCTCCTGCACCCTCCGTAAAATTCTTGGTTTTGAAAATTACCCGCGGGCTTCCGATAAATTGTTCAGCTCACGATAACTACGGGCACCAAGATGATTATGGGGCCTTGGTTATCATATTGGAACGAATGCAGCGGGTGCAAACTCTCACCCTTTTAATGCTGCCCCCGGAAATCACTCTGACCCTCTGAAGGTTGGGGTAGGAGGTTTTCTTTGTGCGATTGTGGGCGTGGCTGACATTATATCCCTTGAGCGGCCCTTTGCCGCAAATCTCGCAGACACGTGACATAATATAATCTCCTCTTCACAGGTATTTGAAATAGCTCTTCTATTTGGCAGCCTCAACAAAGGCCATTCTCAACTGGAACAGAGTTTCTTTGAGGATTTTTTCTTCCTGCTCCGTGAGATTACCACGAGTCTTGTCTTGGATCAAGGCCAGAAGATCGATGGTCTGCCGCGCGCCTGCAACATCTTTAGCGGATTCCGCATCTGGAACCTTTATGAGGCCGAGCTGAAAAAGCGCTGTATTCGCCAGACTGAGGACGAGAGAATTAAAATCCATCGGACGATAAGCCTCTTCTTTTTCTGCCTCGCTTGGTTCTTCAGGAGAGACTTCTTTTTCCAGTTCTGGTTCGTCTGAGGCCTGGGACATTTTTTCTTGAGGTTGTTCTTCGGCAGACGATTCGCTTTCAGGACTGAATCTGCGCTTATCCGTCACTTTGAATTCTGATTTGTTTTCGGAATCTTCCATTGCAACCCTCCAGAGCGGCTTCGCGTGAATTATATGTCGTGTATTTTCTTGAAGATCGGAAGAACCTTCCGCTGCGATGACCCGGGCTTCTTACGTCCTGTCCCAAATACCTCGTCTTGGGTTAATCGGATTGCGCCTCTCGAACTCCGCCAAGAGCTCCTTGGAAACTTGGTCGATCCCTTCCGGGATCATCACCTGAGCAGTGACGTACAAATCTCCTCTTTCGCTGGTCTTCAAGGACGGAAATCCTTTGCTGCGAAACCGAAAAATCGTCCCGGATTGTGTTCCTCGTGGAACTCTAAGTAGCAAGCGTCCCTCAGGGCCTGGGATTTCAATTTTCGCTCCAAGTATGGCCTCACTGATCGTTATGGGGAGCATCGACATTATATTGTCTCCGTCTCTCCTGAACAAGGGGTGAGGAGTAACCACTACCCCCAGATACAAATCGCCGGAAGGACCGCCCCTGAGTCCCGCTGCTCCCTGGCCGGGAACTCTTATCTTGGAGCCGGAATCAACTCCGGCTGGAACGTGCACGTTTATTTTTCGGTCCAATATGGTGACTATCGCAGAAACACCGTGATAAGATTGGAGGAAGTCGACCGTCAATTCGTACTCCAAGTCGCTTCCGCGAGTAGGCCCGAACCTCCTGGTGCGTCGGTTGTTGTCAGGCCTGAAGAAATCCGAGAAGATGTCGTCGAACACGCCATGGTCTCCGGTTCCAGAATAGCCGTTGAAATTGTATCCGAAGCCGCTCCTCTTGAATCCGGACTTGCGATACGAGGCATCGTTGAAATCGTGTAGATTGGCGTTCAATCCTTCATGACCGAATAAATCGTACCTTCGACGTTTCTCCTTATCGGACAGGATCTCGTAAGCCTCTGAGAGTTCTTTGAATTTAGACTCAGCGGCCTTGCTGTTGCTGTTCATGTCAGGGTGATACCGGCGGGCGAGCTTGCGATACGCGCTCTTTATCTCGTCATCGGCAGCCGATCTGTTTACCCCCAGAATACTGTAAGGATCGCGTTTGCTCATGTTCGGATTATCGTGCAATCTGGAATTCTATGCAGAAGCCCGGCAAAGATTCCGCAACAGTCAACAGCTTACATGGTTCCATCCGGAATGTGCCGCCGGATCAAAGCCGAATGGAAGACAGGTTCCGAATTATCACCCGAGGCACACAATATGAATGTTGCGTTCGACCTCTTCATCGCCTTTGGGCAGGGTTACCTCGAGTACGCCGTCGACGTACTTTGCTTGGGCGCTGTCCGCATCCACATTTCCCGGAATACTGAAGCTGCGCTCAAAATAGCCGTGAACCCGTTCGATTCTGTGATAAGCTGCGAACTGCGGATCTGGCTCAATTGGTCGCTGCCCCGCCAAGATCAGTTGATTGTTACGCAATTCCACACTTATGTTTTCTCGCCCCACTCCAGGGAGCTCCGCACGGAAAATGTAGGCGTCGGGTGTCTCGAGGATGTCGACCACAGGGCACCAGTACCCCTCGCATTTGACGCGGGGATCAGCTTGGTGATGCACCATACGGTGGAGCTTTTCTTGAAAATTGAGCAGGTCCTTCAATGGATCCCATCGATTAAGCGTCATGTCCCCACTCCGAGTTAACCTCGCAATTTCTTGGCCAATATTAATCGATTCCTTTGTCAAGGGTAAGACTTTTTCTCCCCAGAGTCAAGGCCAAAGCCTGAATTCTTCAAGATTTGGGCGATTGCATCACATATCCGTCCATCTTTAGCTTTTCCAGAAGAACCGATCCTTTGCCTTTCGGAACGGCAATTGAATGAACATGAGCTTTTCCTTTCACTTGAGCAGGAAATAAGCCGGATGACGGCTTTAGTTTCGGATTCAGTTCCAGGACTACTCTGGAAGGTATCCCTACCATTCTGGCTACCTCAGCCACCGGAAGGTCCTTGGTCAAAGCCACATCGGCAACCAGGTCGCACGTAAAGGGAGGAGCACTCTTAAATTTCAAGCCGAAGTAATCCCTGTTTGAATATATGATCTTAAGGGCGATACACCTCACGGTAAGATCTTCCGCAACGTCCGGAAGCGGGAGGTCCCAGAAATCCCCGGTATTCCAACGTCGCATGAGATCCTGAACAGTATTCTGACCCGACATGTAGGCTGCTGCCGTCATTAGCCAGCTCGCGTCACCAAGTTCCTTGCGGATTCGTTTGATCTTGGCTGAGAAACACCGAGTTGCCAGGTCAAGATCCAGTCTGTCGTCGTGCCATGTGTCATCGGACATGTCCATTCCGTCTGCAGGGTCGCAAGACTTTTCGAGCGACCACCAACCAACTCCGGCTTGCCTTGATTGTGATTTCAGATTGGCTCCAGACAATATGGGGGCGAGCCACACAAAATCTTTCGGGATGCCTTCCTTCACAAGAAGTTCCTCGAGCAGCCAGACATGCTTGCTCTTATCGGAAATCCAATCGGTGAGGACGCTTCTCGCATCGAGCAGCAAGAAGTTGGTCTGATACAGTATTCTCGAATGCACGTCATTGCGTCGAATCGGAACCAGTTCCCCGCAGAAGTAAAAGGGCTTTTCAGAAACAGCCTCAGGGAGGGGGAATCTTGAGCATGTAGCCGGAGATTCTTTTATGGGACCTGCCGCAATCGCAATGGGAGAAGGCGCTGCAAGAACCATCGATAGCAAGATGAGACCGAAAGCCGGAACCGCTCTGCGTACGATTCCGGACATGCGTCCGGACTCACGGCGCGGCGTCGTTCCGGACAGTCCAGTAATCATGGGTCGGTTCCTTTGCGACAAGTTCGGGTTGATACTCATACCATTTCGCTTTCAAATATGTAAAATCGGGGAGGAACTTCTTGTAAGATGTTCCTCCCCGAACCCCACCTCAAGAACTTTTAGCACTCGCCGGAACCCCCATTTCCTGAAAGGAAATTTGGGGTTCCGGCAAATGATAGAAGTTTCTGGACGGGGGTTTGGGGGGAAACTCTTTACTAAAGAGGGTCCCC
>JACRDE010000559.1 GCA_016212935.1 Desulfomonile tiedjei
AAGGTCCTGGCCCGAAAGATGAACAAGTCGTTGATCCTGGTGGACGGCGCCCCGGGAGTGGGCTGCCCGGTCATTTCTTCTATTACCGGAGCGGATCAGGTCCTTATCGTTACAGAACCGACGCTCTCCGGGCTCCATGACATGGAGAGGGCAATGCAGCTCGCTCAAGGATTCAGAATTCCTGTTGCTGTCATCGTAAACAAATATGACATAAACCCCGATGTTACTGAACGGATAGAGGATTTCTCCGCCAAAGCAGGAGCGCTGGTTCTGGGCAGGATTCCGTACGACGCCGAGGTGATCCGGGCCATGGTTAAGCGTCGCTGTGTCGTTGAGAACGGAAACTCTCCGGCGAACCTCGCTGTCCGCGAAATTTGGGAAAAGCTGGGACCGGATCTCTATTCATGAGTAGAAGGACGCTGATATGGGAAACATCGAGACTGAAGTGGCGCTGGCACTCGGGGAAATAATCGACCCGGAGACAGGCCTGAGCATCATGCGCATGGATCTCATCCACGATCTGGCAGTGGAGCGGGGCGGATCGGTCAGCCTGGTCTTTCGCCCCTCATCGCCCGTGTGCCCAATGGCGTATGCTCTGGCAAACTCCATCAAGAAGAAGATCGAGAGCCTTGAGCAAGTGACTTTCGTCAAGATAAAGGTCGAAAACTTCGAGAAGGCTGAGCATCTGGAAAGCCTTTTGCGCTCACCAAGAACTGATGCGGCAGGAAAGGAGCATTGATGCCCATACATGAATACCGATGTTCCGATTGCGGTGGCGTGAGCGAACTCCTAGTCGGCATAGGAAGAAACTCCGATCAACTCGTCTGTGCTTCATGCGGAGGGTCGCGCCTTGAGAAGCTTATTTCTGCACCGGCTACCCCCGTTATCACCGACTCGGTCAGCCATGCCGGCGGCACCACATGCTGTGGTAGCAACCCCTCTCACAAAGGGTGCGTGCCGGGCAGTTGCTGCGGCTCTTCCTGATACCGGCGACTTTTTCTATGCGGATTGCATATTGCACCCTTTGTTATCTTGGGCCCTTATACTAACCCTTAATCAAAGAAGTAAAATCGGGGAAACCCTTCTTGTAAGAAGTGTTTCCCCGAACCCCATCCCAAGAATTTCTAGCATTTGTCTGCATCTTCATTTTCCGACGGAAAATGAAGATGCAGAGCAGTGCTAAAAGTTTCTTGGAAGGGCTTGGGGAACCTTCTTTACTAAAGAAGGTTCCCCAAATTCTTACTGCTTTGAACGAGCATTGGTATTAGGGACGCTGGCGGCCAAGAAAGATCGAACCCCGAGGGTTGGCAAAGACTGCAACGAAGCTCTGCATCGGCTGAGAAAACCCGGTGTTCGCTGAATAGCACGGGCACCATATTTCATTAGGGATGAATTCATGAGTAGGGAACAAGAAATATTTGACGATGTCGAAGGTCTGGTCCTTGAAGACGCTCGACAAACGTACTCTGAACAGGTTATCGATCATTTTATGAACCCCAGGAATTTCGGGGTGCTGGAAAATCCCGATGGCTTCAATGCAATGAGCGGTATTTGCGGCGACACTATAGGCATCTACGTCGGGCTGGATAACGAGAGAATCTCTCGAATCAGCTTTGTGACGAATGGATGCGGCCCGACAATCGCCTGTTCCAGTGCGCTAACATGCATGGCTAAAGATCTCGCGCTTAAGGAAGCCATGAAGATAACAGGACAGGATCTCATAAAGTACCTGGGAGGTCTGCCGGTGGAGAACACCCATTGTGCCGACCTGGCGGTTAATACGCTCCGCAGCGCTCTTGCAAAGGTTTCGTGACATCGAGGGCTTCGGTCATGTTTTCGGAAATCTCTTCTCGGGTGTAACCAATGAACACTACTATCGGCAATTCAGGACTCAGGGCTCTTGTTGCGGTCAATGAAAGGGTTTCAAAGCTAACCGAAACTCTGTCTAAACGGGGCATCTCTGCAACCGTGGTCACTGACGCGGAAGAAGCTCTTGACGAATGCCTCATGAATCCACCGCATCTTGCGATCGTGGGCAGCTCTCTCGGCAAGATGACTGGAATCCACTTTCTCGCCGAATTACTCAAGATTTCTTGGAAAACCTCCACCATTCTGGTAAGCGATGAGGAAGAGGAAGCCCTTCATCAGAAGACAGAGGGGCTTGGAATTCTTGGCGCTATCAGAGAAGTGAACGACGTTGAAGGCCTTGAGAGACTCCTGGACAAGTTTTTTGAGATTGTCTCTGCAAATCAGCCTCCAGCGTCTCCGGGGAAGTAATGGTGTCACCATGGACGAGATAACCTACAAGCCGATAGGAGTGATACATTCACCGTTCACCGACGTTCAAGGGATGCCGATTCAACCTAGCGGAGCTTCAGGGGTAGAAGGGACCGTGGAGCTGAACACTGACCTTGTGCCGGGCCTCAAAGACCTGGATGGCTTTTCGCATATCATATTGATCTACCACTTTCATCTTTCAAATGGTCACTCTTTGGAAGTCATTCCATTCCTCGACGACACGCCGAGAGGGGTCTTTGCCACCAGAGCGCCACGTCGTCCGAATTCTATCGGCATTTCGATAGTGAGGCTCACCGGCATTTCGGGGAACACGCTGCAGATTCAGGACGTCGATATTTTAAACGAGACGCCTGTTCTCGATATAAAGCCGTTTGTACCAGAATTTGATAATCGACGGACAGCGCTGTCGGGGTGGCTCTCAGGGAAACGAAAGGATGTACGCAAGACGAAGGCCGATAAGCGATTTGCCAACCGATGAGGACGGCTTAGCCATGAAGCACATGTCTTTGCTGCAATGTGATTCTGAAGCGACCTGCAAAGAAAACGGCCGAAGGTCTCATTCCAGTTAGCATTCAAACAAGGAAGGGGAACATTCTTTGCCAAAGAAGGTTCCCCCAATCTTACTGATTTGAAGGCGAATTCCTATGAAAACTGCTTGATGGGGACCGGCAAGATGAAACTGTCTCAAAATTCGCGCCCAATGATAAATAGTGCCACGATATTATCTTCCCGGCAATGAATTGCCGGGCTACTATGCAGCGTCCCTCCGGGACGCCAGCCATACAAGCCCCGTAGGGGCGACACACAGTAGCCCGGTGCTTTAGCGCCGGGTACCCGTGTGACACGACTCAGGGCATCAAATCAGTTTTGAGACAGTTTCAGATGCCGGTCCTACTGATACGTTTTCATCCTTCGTTGTGGCGCTTTCCGCCATGGGAATTCGTATCAAGGCTCTCATGTGGATGGCGGCAATGCCCGGCCGGATGAGCCGAAGCAAGCCGCCGTCTACTCCTTCGCAGCCGAATCAATGATGCATGTCCATCAGTCTTTGGCCGAGCTGCTTGGCCAGACTCATGTAAAATTTTCTTCCACTGCGTTCGTGTGCATCAAACACTTTCTCGAGGTCTAGTTTATTTATTCTCAGCACTTTCGTCGGGACGAGGCATTGAGCGCGAGCGGTGTAACAATCATTACCCACGACACTTGACCAGCCGAAAGCCTCCCCCAGGTTGTGGACGATGTACTCTTTCGGATTTTCCTCTCCTATGCTGAGTTGAACACTCCCGTTGACAAGTATGTAAAAGTAGTCTGCCGGATCGCCTGACGAAAATAGGGTCGTCCCCCTATCGTAGCTCACTTCTAAGGCAACCTCGGATATTTCGTTAACGGCCTCTTGCCTCAACTCCTTGAAGATGTTAGTTTTTTGGAGAAACATGGCGACCTCCTATTTGTAAAGAAGATGTTGCGTTGAGGATCCCCTGTTACCTTCTCAAAGGCCCCGAGCATCGGGGACACCTGAGCCTTTGACGGATTCCGTACAGATCTGAAGTCGAGAGGCCATTTCTGCGTTGCTAAACCAGGCAGATAGTCCCAGGATTTTCTCTTCACCAGTAGAGCTATTGTCCCGCACCGTTGGGCAACTCCTTTCGAGGAAAGGTGGCAACAAAGGTGGTTCCTCTGCCCGGTCTCGATCTGAACGTGATCTTTCCTCCGTGCTCTCTCAAAATCTTTTGAGTCACCATTAATCCCAAGCCGGTGCCTTTGTCCCCCTTCGAACTGAAAAAGTCCTCAAATACGTGTGCCTTTAAGTCCTTGCCAATTCCGATTCCGTTGTCCGCCACCTCTATGATGGTCGAGCCGTTTTTCCCTTTGCGTGTTCTGACCTCCACGAGGTGCTCATCTTTCCACAGGTCAATCTTGCAGGCGTCCATCGCGTTCGTAACCAGGTTTGACAAGACTGTGTGCAAACCGGCCGGGTCTATCACGGCATCTCTAACGTTGCCATCCAGGTCAAGCCTGATCTCAATGGCATAACTCCCTGCCATGCTTTTGAATAGCTTGTACACTTCCCTCACGACGTCGTTGGGTCTGATCTCCTGGAGATTAGGCTCCCGGTCTTTGGAGCAATAAAGGATGTCTTTGACAATATGAGAGATTTTGTCAAAGTTTAGGAGAACCATTTCCCATCCTTCTTTGATCTCATCTTGGCTCTTGTCTTCTATACCCTTGTTGACGACGTAAATTCCCCCTTCCAGGCCCATCATTATGTTCTTGATACTGTGCGCCATGCCCGCGACGGTCTGCCCGAGGAGTATGAGCTGTTTCTGCATATCTTTGACGGAGGTAACGTTGACTGCAGTCTCAAGCACAGAGATGATTTTCCCATTATCGTCACGTACGGGGGACGAATACACCATCATGTTTGTACGATGGTCGTCTTTGGTCTTGACCGTCATCTCGCGGCTATGGATCAGTCCATCAAGGAAAGTCTTCTCAACCGGGCAATCCGAGCATTTGGCTTTATCTGTACCGTAAAGTTCAAAGCAAGTCTTTCCGTAAGGCAAGCCAAAATCGCGTTGATATGATTCATTGCACCACAAAATGTTCAGTTCACGGTCCTGTAGCGTCACATAACAAGGTAATGCGTCAAGAAGCCTCCTGTAATGCTCATTTGCGAAATCATTCATCGTACTACCAAGCCAAGCTCACTTCCGGAGCCTTGTATCCACGGGATGGATACACGCTCTGCCGCAGGCCCGGCTATTCGCCAATAGTCTTCTTGATTGCATCCAGCAGCGCATTCCTGTCCACAGGCTTCTCGAAGACAGCCACAGGTTTTGAGACAGCCAGGTGGCGGCCCGGTATTCCGCTTATGACGATCACCGGAACGTCCTTGAACTCTTTGTCCTTGGTCATGTTACGGTAAAAGCGCGTTCCTGTCTCGTTGGGCATCTGGAGATCGAGAGTCACGAGATCAGGTTTTTCCCTGTGGAGTACTTCAGTCGCCTCCTCTCCATTCGAAGCGGAGCAAGTCTCATAGCCGCAATCCTGAAGAAAAATGGTCAAATATTTGACCACGTGGTCTTCGTCGTCTACTACAAGAATCTTCTTGGACATGCCAGCCTCCTTCCGCTCCCGCTCAGTGCTGTTCGGGTTCGAAGTCCGGGTGTTCGTACAGGATGGGCATCCGGTTCATGATCCACCGGAAAGTGAGAATGCCGATGGTAACTACAGTGACAGTGAGGACCACCTCCATCCAGTGTGGTACGTACCTGTCTGCCCATGGAAGATGCCAATTGAAGGCTATGATCGAATGGTTGACACGATTCAATATAATGCCTAAAACTACAACAATGGCCCAACTTCGCACCATTCCAGCCAGCCCGTTCTGGACGGCATACATCATAGCGAAAGCCGGAAGCAGCACGAAGCCAAGGATTTCTACCAGATACCAGTACCCATATCCTGTGTCCAGATAGGCCCATGAGTTTCCGTGGGCAATCCCGATGATCTTCATGAAAAAATAGGCAAAGAGCGTTACCGAAGTTGCCTTGCCCAAGCCAAGGGTTACACGATCCAGGAGGTCAGGATCATGATTCTTGATCTGATGTGCGAAAATGCGATGTGATGCCATGCTCTCTATAATTGTCATGGCAAGTCCGCCCACAATTGCAGACATAAAGAACCACAACGGAATGTATTCCGAGTACCACAGGGGATGCAGTTTTTCAGGCATCAAAAGAAAAATGGACCCCAGAGCCGACTGGTGCAACATGGACAAGCATACGCCGAATATGGTCGCCCCAAGAGTAGCCTTTATGAAAAATCTTCTTAGCTTCTTCAGATTGAGCCACTCCCATATGGCAGGGCACCACTCCACGAATTGGCAGCCGAGATACAAAGCGACGTGCCAGGCCACCAAAAAGAGGACTGAGTTGACGCCCCATGAGACCACCATCGGATATGGAATCCGATAATACCGCCCCAGGTCGAAAGTCAATGCAATTATCGCAAACAGGTACCCGAGAAATCCCGTTAACACCGCCGGCCTGAACAAGAAATTGTAGTCTTTCATCCCAAAGAGATGAACAGCAGTCCCTATGACAAAACCACCTGCCGCCAGAGCGACTCCACAGAGCATGTCGAAACCGATCCATATCCCCCATGGATTATTGTCCGAAAGATTGGTAGATGGACCGAGCCCGTAAATCAACCGATACATTATCACCGGGATTCCTATTGCCAGAATAAAAGCTGCAACCGCATTGAACGGAGTGTAATTACTCCTGAGGTAATCTTTCCAGGTCATGCCCAGGAAGAGCTTTTCCTGAACCCATGAGGGCCTGAATTCCGATGCTGTGGTGGCGCCGTTCATTATTTTTTCTCCTTTTTCTCCAGAGCCTTGCGCACTTCGTCCTCAGCAAGCTGATCCCTTCGTTTCTTAAAGCTGTAGACCCCCATGGCCAAAGCAGGAATCACTATGAAGACCGGTGACACGAGAGAAAGGAAAGGCTTGCTGTACGTTGGGATAGGCACAGTGCCGAGATCGGTCCTAAAGCCAATCATGTTGAACGGGACGCCGGAGAGATAGAGCCAGCTGGTTCCCCCAACCTCCCCTTCACCATAAACGTGATTCACGTATCTGCCGGGATTGTCCCTGATCTTCTTGTGGGCAAGATCAATCAGGTCCGTTCTCTTTCCGAACGTCATCGTTTCCACAGGACAAATTGCCGCGCAGGCAGGAACCCCTCCCTGCTGCCTTATCTTTTCAAAGCAGAAATTGCATTTGGTGACTTCAGGAGTAAACGCATTGTCATACTGGTAGGCAGGAATGTCGAATGGACACGCTGCCATGCAGTACCGACAGCCCACGCACAGGGATGCATCGTAGGTTACCGCGCCTTCAGGTCTCTTCGTGAAGGCCTTAACAAAGCATGACGAAGCACACCCCGGTTCGTAACAGTGCATGCACTGCTTTTTCACGTAAATGGGTTTCGCTGAATCTCGCGGATTGTCGAAGCGGTTTACGACGGTAAAAGTGTCGGCATGGGTGCGCCTGATCGTCCGAAATGCCCCTTGATCCTTCTCGTATTCTTTAAGAGACTGTTGGTTTGGCAACTTGTTAGCCTCTTTACAAGCCCATTCGCATCTGCGGCACCCTATGCACACGGTTGTATCCACCAGGACCCCATACTGATTAGGGTATCCGGGCAAACTCGTCACATCGGCCAAAGCGCCTCCCGGCCACCCCGTAGGTAAGGATCCCAGCCCGGCGCCAGCCAATATTTTTAAAAAGTCTCTCCTGTTCGAGTCCATAGGACCCCTCCTGTAATGCTTTCCTGGTAGCCGCAACGGTCCTCGATCAATCCTTTTCCTTGTAAGTTAGAAAACGCCAAAAAGAGATGAACAAAAAAAGGTACAGAATGACGACAAGGTATTCCATGCCCTTGGTCAGTGTATAGAATTCGTGGAGTATGTTGGCCATCGTCTTCTCCTTTTGTCACCGCAAGACCCTTATTCAGCTCTCAGTGTCCTTTAGGAACTCCCATAGTTGTCGCGCCGGCTATCTTTGGACCTTCCTTCTCTTGATGACACTTGGCGCATTCGAGCGCGGCCGGTTTCTGTTTCATCGATTCATGGCATCCGATGCATTGGCGGTGATAGGCGGCAAGTATGCCTGGCTTGCCTAGTTCTCTTGGGTCGAATGGTTGACTGTGACAGCTAGTACAGGTCGGAACCTTTTTGGCCTGCGCTGCAGAGGGGTCCGTCTTGTGATGGCAACCCGAGCAAAGCGCATTTTCGCCCAGGGCGCTGTGAAAAACCCTGGCCAGGGAGCTTTCATTCGAGATGCGGCTAAGTTTGGCCATTATTTTTTGATGGGGAAAATCTGCCGGCTTGAATTCCTTCTCGAGAGTCTTGATCAGCAGTTTTTCCGGGACTTTTTCTTTGTCGAACAGCAACGGAAACGGAGCAGCGTCGATTGGCTTGCCTTCGGACGGACCTCTGTGACAGACAAGACAGGAGGATTTCGGTGCATCCTCGTTACCTACTTTGTGGCACCCCAGACATTTCGTGTCTTGCTTGGCCACATTGTGACATCCCACGCATGCCTGACGAGCGGTCGCTTTGTGAAAGGCCCTCTCAAAGCTCACACCGCCACCCTTATTGACATCCCCTCGAGGAGTATGGCAGTTGGAGCATTTCTCAAGTGAATAGTGATGACATGAGTTGCAAAATTGCGCCCGCGGCTCGTGAGCCTTGTGATTGTAGGGAACTGTTTTCATTCGCGATAGGGGCGTGTCTTTTGCGGAGACTGGTTGAGTAACCTGGGCTGAGACGTCTGAAACAGGCTCTAACGCAAGGTCAATCACATCCTTCTGCCCACGAACCAACCTGGGAATCTTGCCTATCTCCTCAGGCACTAGCTCCTTGTGCTCTCCATGACATCCCTTGCATTCAATCGGGCCGAACCGCTTCCTGTCCTGATCCGCAAGCTCTGTCCTACCTTGCTGAATCAGCTCCTTTTTCACTTTTTCTGCGAGCTTTGAATGACAGCCGATACAAGCAGAGTGAGCCACATTTCTCATGGAACGAGCATCTTTTTCGTCTTTTGCTTTGTGACAGGATCTGCACGAATTCTCACTGTCTTTCTTATAAATGAGCTTTTTCCTGACTTTGTCGTACGTGTGGTGGCAGACTTCACATTTCTTGCCGGTCACTTCGCCCACCACCTCCACTCTATTTGCGGCGCTGACCTCATCGGTCGGATTCAATGTCTGCGCCGCCTGAACGTGCTTCGAATGGCGAAGATAATTGAACAAGGGACTCCATGCCCATGCTGCTGCTTTAGCTTCGGGCTTTCTCACGTGGCATTTGCCGCACAAACCAATATCAGGGCCTGTTTTTTTACCATCCCTGGCCATATTCCGATGACAACTCACGCACTCTTGATGATAAGCGTACATTGTGGCTGTCTTGTCTGTGGCATCAAATGGACCTTTGGGAAACTTGAACACCTTGACCTCAGGATTCGCCAAAAGTTGGGAGCTCTCTTTCAGCACGTGGCAAACGCCACAATCTTCACCTTTGTTCTGCTTCAGAGCGGCGGTATGCCGATCGTGGTCGAAAGCCACCGGCGGTCGCTCCAGGCTCGGAGCTGATCCCTGATGCGCTATGACGATAGGCAATCGGCCCGCGGCGCTGCTGTTTGGAAACCCGACGGTCTCGCCGCAGAGTCTCGCCATCCCGCCGGAAAACAGGACGAAACTCAGAGCCATGAGAATCATGAGCATTTTTGTATTTAGCCTATGCATGAATCCGCTCCTCTTATCGTTCCACCGGTTCGGGCGAGATCGGCTCTATTCGGCCTTAAGTTCGTCCGGGATTTCCATGGTCTGCATGAGAATCTCGCTGAAGAATTTCACGTGCATGCCCAGTTTGTAAGCACCGATAATATCTTCAATGCCGCTGTGGCAGTTATGGCAAGGTGTTATGATTATATGGGCCTTCGTTGCCGCCAATTGCTCTGCCTTGACACTGTTTCCTTTGACCCTCGAAGTCTTCCAAGGTGGGCCGCAGTTGATTACTCCGCCCCCTGCTCCGCAGCAGTAATTGTGCTCGAAGTCCGGTTCGGGCGGCCTGAAATCGGAACAAGTGGCGTCTATGATTTCGCGGAGCTTTGTCCCCAAGCCTCGTCCTCGAACAATGTTGCAGGGTTCTTGAACGGTCACTGGTTCATCGAACTTTCTGGCAATCTTGATGCGGCCCGAAGTAATGAGTTCGTGATAAAAGTCTACCGCATGGATTACCGGAACCGGCGGTTCGCGCCATCCAAGCCATTTGGGTCCGTCGTACACGGCTCCTCTGAACGCATGGCCGCATTCTCCCATGACGATCCGCTTCACTTTCAGCTTAAGGGCAGCTTCATGGTGAGCACGTTCCACTCGGCCCATGATTTCCCAATCCCCTGAAAACATCGCCATGTTGCTGTTGTCCCATCCGTCGAATGACGGCATGGTCCAGTCTACCCGTGCCACAGCCATGATTTGAGCCATGTAGCCTATCAACTGAGCGAGGATCTTGGGCTCAGGAGCAATGACCGAGTAAAAGACGTCTGCTCCTTGCTTATCCAAAGGAATTCTTGCAGTGACAACCTCTGACCGTGCGTCTTCTTCCTGCCATTGGAGCGTATCGATCCACTCGTCTTGTTTGACCCACATCTGATTCAGAGTGACGGCATGGCTGTTTACAGTGTCCTGCATGAATTGCGGCACCATGCCAAGTTCGTTGCAAATCCGTCGAACGACAAGTAGCAGATAGGCAATATCGATACCGAAAGGGCAGTACATGCTGCATTTGCGGCAGACGTTGCACTCGGTCTGGGCAATCCTTGAGCAGTCCTTGATGAAGTCTGCGTCGACTCTGCCTTTTCTCTTAAGCATTTCCCACAGGGTCTGCTTTACTTTGCCTACCGGAGAGAATCTGGGGTCGCGATCATTGGAAAGAAACCAATGACAGGCATCGGAACAGAGTCCACAATGAACACAAGTGTTAAGGTATATCCGGAACCGTGCAGCAGTTTCCTTATCCAGTATCCTGTTTATGACCTCCGATATCCTCTCCGGAGTGAGGTTCTTGGCGTTTTTATCCAAGCCCGGATCTGCAACGACAGGAATTGCCGGTAAGTTGATTGCCGGTAAGCCCATAATGTGCCTCCATACTGACGTGTCAGACGATCACCAGTCCTTCGCGTGGCGGACTGCGCCGAATTCCGATCCCATATAGGATCTCGTGAACGGGAAGAAGAGCATGTGGCTTAACCTGGTAAAGGGTATTACAATGAGCATGACAGCGCCTGAGATCATGTGAATGACCAGCATGGTCTCGTAGTCAAACCACTGCCGACTAGCAATGAAGCCTGTGACAAACGGAGCAGCCGCAGCTAACAACAATAAGTAATCCGATGCAAACGTGACGAATCTGACTTCAGGCAGCATCCAGCGCCGCACGAGGAAGAAAACCGCCGCCAATACGACCACAATTGTCAACCAGTCTGCTCCTACCTCCGAGAGAGTGCCCCACCTCGGTCCCCACGCAAAAGCAAACATCATTACATGGGCAGTGAGAAAGATCGGAACCAGAAACAAGCAAAGGTGGAAAGCAAATGTGATGATGGTAGTTTCATAACGCATGCGCATATTTTTGGAGGCAAATGGTACCATCCAATGAAACAGAGAGCGTAGTCCATATTTGATGCTCATGTAGGGATAGACAACTTTGTCTTTCT
>JACRDE010000561.1 GCA_016212935.1 Desulfomonile tiedjei
AGTTCTTGAGGCCAGATGTCTTGTCAGCAAAACGGTCCTGGCTTGGGCACAGAATACTATCCCTTATGGCCTGATATCACTAGGATATGTTTTGGAGAGCACGCGTCCTCGTCCACTCAAGAAACGGTGAATCCCACCAGGGTCATGTCGTCCAACTGAGGTTCGTCGCCTCTGTACTTCTCAATGGCTTCTTCGAATGCACGCTTTTGTTCGCTGAGTGATTTCTCACAATGGTCTAAAAGCAACCGTTTGAATCGTTTCTTACCGAAGGGAAACTGCCTTGGCCCACCCGTTTGATGCGTTATGCCGTCAGTGCACATGTAAAAGGTCGCGTGGTCCTGTATAGGAAGCGAGTGATTCGTATAATTGAAGCTTAGCCGAGACGTTTTGTACCCTATGCTCTGCCTATCACCTGGTATTTCATGGACTTGCCCATCACTCACCCGGAAAAGTCCGATCTTGGCTCCGGCAAAAACCAGGGTCCTCCGGGACTTGTTCACCAAGCAGATCCCGATGTCCAGGCCATCATCAGAAGGAGATTCGGAGACATGCTGATTAAGGGAATTCTTGACCAATAAGTTTAACTTCTGAAGAATAAGAGCGGGATCAGCGTGCCCGACCTCTTCCAAAGCTCTATCGAAACTTGAACCTGCGATCATAGTCATAATTGCTCCGGGGACTCCGTGCCCCGTGCAATCGATGGCTGCTATCAGAAAGCCATCTTGATGAGACCTAAATTTGTATATGTCGCCGCCTATGACATCTTTGGGCTTCCAGATGATGCAAAAGTCTTTGAGCGCAGAGGTAATTTCTTGCGTATTGGGCAGGAAGGCTGTTTGAATGGTGCGAGCATAGTGGATGCTGTCCATTATCTGGGTGTTGGCCTCCAAGAGTTTTGAATGGGCCTCATGCAATTCCAGCTCGACGAGTCTCTTTTCCCGCAAGGAATCGATCATTGAGTTAAAGGCATCAGAAAACTCCCCAAGGAAATCCACGCGATGACTGAAGTCTCCTGTGGCGACTTGCTTTGTCTGCCAAGTCAAATGCCGCAGGTTGGAATGAAGTTGCTTGAATGGAGAAATCAGGAAACTCCGTCGCGGAGGATCAACTTCCAGGGTTCCTTTGGAAAGGAATGCAAGAAAATCGTGTGCCTCTGAGAACGTCTTCATCAGCTCATTTACGGACTCACAAAGCCCGTCGAGGCTGTCGCCACGCGCAATCTCCGGCACGGAAATCTTATTAGGTGGCTCCCCACGAAGCAAACTGAGGATTGCCTCCTTCACCGCATTTACTATGGTAGATTCTGTTTGATCCACGACACAACCCTAGCTCTTCAAATGCACGGCGAATCTGCAGGTCCTTTCACCGGATGCCCAGCAGTCGACCTCTTTGACCTCGAATTCCTTGCCAGTATAACTATCCAGTATCCCTGCGATAAAGCCCTCATCATAATCGCAGACGGTCTCACCGAGCAACGGGAGACCTGAGCAATCTAAATCCTCTTCTACCGTCAAAACGAAATCCATTTTTTCGAGGTCGGCTTTCTCTATTCGGAGAACGCCTATCTTTAGTGCTTTCAGCTTTTCTTGAAGGTCCGCAATGAATTCGTTGAAGCCAAGGCCGGTATTCAAGACGGCCTTGCAGAACTCTGACCCTGCCAGCTTCCCAGCCTCAACCATGATTTTGCTCGCAGTCTGAGCATCGTATCGTGTGATCAGGACATCTCGCATCGTGTACTGCATCAGTCGATAGACGACGACCAGCGTTGTGGGCCCCAGATTGGGCCTTCCTTCCTCTATGTTGCCCAGGTCCTTCCACTGGAAGCAGTAACTTGTTCGCTCTTCCTTGAACATGTTTCCGTACCCTCCGCATGATGATCGATAATTCTATTCTTCGGCCAACTTCTGAGTCAAGGACAAAAGCATTGTAAGTATAACCATTCACCGTCGCTGCGCTCGCAATGAGAAGTTCTGCGAGAATCTCTGTCCCATTCCTAAGGGAAGGGACAGAACATGATTGAGCTCAGCTCTTTACTAGGCTCGGTCCGGTATGGTAATGTATTTTCATAACCTTATCCCCTACAACAGTGACCCGGTGCGTGATTCGTCATGGCTAACCCCGGTCATGGTTCCTGTGGCTCCGATGACGGATTCCGGTTCAGATCGCTCAGCCATAGAATAGCTAATTGGAGAGTTTCCCTTGACGACCCTTGTCGCACCTCACACTCTGTGGAGAGGTCTGGACGGTGGCACGGTTGGCATGCGCTTGTGCGCAGCGAACCGCATCGTCAGCACGACAACTTTAGTTGGCCCCGGGGTGACGGCACCACTCGGGTAAAAGGGAAAAGAATTTTGGCAATTCCTATAGATCCAGGGAGGATGAGCCTTGCACAAAGCGGTGTTGTTTCCGGCCCTTCGAATTGGCGGGATCTACACGTTTCTCGGGGTATTGTGGATCGTTGGTTCGGACAAGTTGCTGGCCATGATCTTGTCCGATCCGACTATGCTTACCGCAATCCAGACTTA
>JACRDE010000557.1 GCA_016212935.1 Desulfomonile tiedjei
ACGGCCGTCGAACCGAAGCCAACCGCGCAGATTGGGTGTAAGCCTCTCCGGCCATAATGGCCGATATCGCTGCCGCCCAGTTTCGGCCTGTATCCGAATCGTAAGGGAGCCCCATTGACATGATAAATGCTCCCAAATCCGCAACACCCAACCCAAGAGCCCGCATGCTCATGGAATTCCTGGCGATCGCGGGAGTGGGATAACTCGCTTTGTCTACGATTATGTCTTGGGCCGTTATCATGACGTCGACAGCGTGGCGAAAAGTGTCGGTCCTGAAGCTACCGTCCTCCATGAAGGCCGTGACCTTCAGAGAGGCAAGATTGCATGCTGAATCGTCTACGTGCATGTACTCGGAGCAAGGGTTGGAAGATCGGATCGGCGCAGTCTCCGGACATGTGTGCCAGCGGTTTATGGTGGTGTCGAACTGGAGCCCCGGATCTCCGCACGCGTGAGCGGCCCGGGCTATTTCTTCAAGCAAATCGGTGGCCCTGTACGTATCTGCGATTTCACCGGTCACCACCAACCTGGTTTGCCAATTTTCGTTTTTCTCCACGGCCTTCATGAAATCATCGGTGAGCCTGACCGAGTGATTGGAATTCTGGAAAGCCACGGTAGAGTAGGCCTCGCCATCCAGAGAACCGTCGTAACCGGCGTTGACCAGGGCTTGGACTTTTTTTTCCTCCAGTGCCTTGGATCTAATGAAGTCAAGAATGTCAGGATGGTCGACGTTGAGCACCACCATTTTGGCCGCTCTCCGGGTTTTTCCTCCGGACTTGATCACGCCTGCAGACGCATCAGCCGCTTTCATGAAAGACAACGGTCCTGAGGCCGTGCCTCCTCCGCTCAGCGCTTCCCTGGCCGATCTGAGCTTTGAAACGTTTATCCCGGAACCGGACCCGCCCTTGAATATTCGTCCCTCCTGGGTATACCAGTGGAGAATGGACTCCATAGTGTCTTCGACACTTATGATGAAACAGGCTGAGCACTGGGGAACAGGATCCACCCCCACGTTGAACCATACCGGGCTATTGAAGGAGGCCTTCTGGTGGAGCACCAGGAACATCAATTCTTCACGAAAAGCCTCCGAGTCCTCTTCTGAAGAGAAGTATCCTTGCTCTACTCCCCATTGAGCTATGGTGTCCACAACACGTCTCAGCATGTCTCTCACACTTGATTCACGCTCGGGAGTTCCGGGGGTTCCGCGAAAGTATCGGGAAACCACCACCGTCAGCGCCATGTCCGACCAGAATGACGGAGCTTCGACATCGTGTTGTTCGAATACTATTTCACCTTTCTCGTTACGGATTACGGCAGAACGCTTCTGCCAAACCACAGATTCCAACGGATCCTGACCTGCCGCCGTGAAGACCCTGTGGAAGACTAGTCCCGTACGATCGGCCGCAACCGACAGGGAGAGGTTTTCTCTAACTTTGTCCTTGACGAATTTTCCGTCGGCCATTGACTCTCCTGGCGAACACCGTTTCAGGCAGTAAAAATCTCCCACATGATTAAGTTAATTTAAAGATGCATTAGGCGCAAGGCGCATCAGGGAACTCAACTCTGCTCGCATTCAAACGAGGAGGCATCTGGGAACAGCTCCTTAACCAGACAACCCTTGACCAGTCTTTCTGAGTTGAAAGCGAATCGGCCTCAGTATGCCGCGTACCTCCCGACCGCTGATAGGGGAACACGACCTGTTCGTCGCATGAGACGACGCAGATTGATCTGTTTGCATCTGGGGCATTCGCTAAAATGCAAAGAAGATGAGAATCCGCAGGTCATACATTCATACGCGTCCCGGGATTCCTCGATTTCTGCCACCGGGATGTGCGACGCGTCCCCGCCCGACCGCAATTCTATTCGCCTGACCATTACCTCTTTTGAGATGAATCCGCCGTAGAAGAGCTTCGAATAAACCTTGTGAAGTTGTTTCCAGGTTAAGCAGTATTTCTTGAGTAGTTCCTCGTCCGATGCGCCAGCAAACATATCGTCGAGTACCTCCGCGACCTTGAGTAGCCGCGTGGTCTTGGTGAACGTCATGACCTTTTTCTTCATCGTCCGAGCTCCGTTTAATATTTTGGTTTAATTTTATCATTTATATTATTGTGTTTTCAAGGTTATTTATTAAATTATATTATTTTTTGA
>JACRDE010000558.1 GCA_016212935.1 Desulfomonile tiedjei
CTTTGCGAGCCATGGCAACCTCCTTTTGGATTTCTTATTTCTTATCTTTGAGGATGCCATGGTTTTCTTTTCAAGGGTATTTTCATGTTCCGTTGTGAACGACTCTTCATGATAGTTCGCCGGAATGACGGATAAAGAGCCAAACATCCTTAAGTTAGCGCATATGGGGGTTTGGGGGAAACTCTTTACTAAAGAGGGTCCCCCCAATCTTACTTCTTTGAATGCGCATTAGCATTAGCGATCTATCGGTTAGCGAACGCCATTAAAGTATTCCTGTGAGTGGCTTCACCGAAGCCGCATCATATTGTTTCCGGTACAAATCTGCATCACCTCCCGGCAGCCGGAGTGGGGACTGTACCACTCGTCCGGACACAGCATTCCTTATTGAATACAAATAGTAATGAATGACTGGAGAGGCAACATCATACAGGGGAGGCAAATGCAATTGTCAAAACGGTTGGCATGAACTTGTCCCCGAGGTCTGGGCCTATCTAGCGGCGGAGCCACAGTAACAGCCTTTTCATGTGGGTGAGTCCGGAGAGGATTCCGCTCAGCCATCCGCCGACACAGCCAGCGAGGAAGAGCATGGCATCGGATTCCTGATAGGCGGCGATCTTGAGGTGCAAGAAGACATAAGTTGCGACAAATGAAGCGATTCCGGCCAGCATGAAGACTCGAAGGAAGTTCCGCTCAGTGACTCTCAGGAAAGCACCCACCACGTAGAATACCAGCATCAAGGCGCCCAGAGACAGGGCAAATCCCGAGAAACCAGCTTTCAAGAGCAGAAACACGTTCATTTCGACAATCCGTTTCTAGACGGAAATTCCTCATTTATCGGGATCCGAGTCAGATCTTTGTTCAGAGGAATCCGAAGGGTTCTGAATGTAGTTCAGTCCGTAAATTACCGAGCCCTCATCTTTGTTCTTGTAGAGAATCTGGACTCGATCCCCTTTGAGAGGCAGCCTCGGCTGGCTGAATCGTACTTTCCATTTCAATATGAACTTGAGGGGCTCCGGTTGGTGATCGGCTCGCAGCCATAGAAGGTCGTGTTCGAGATCCACGATCACTCCCTGAATTCGCTGTATCGGAGCGCCTGCTGATATGGACGCCGTCAACACTAGCAACAATATTACGGGTAAGGCTTTGGCCTGCAAGAGCACCTTCACTGCGGACAGGAACGTAATCTCGAAGTTTTGAGACTGCAGTCCCTGGAAATAGTTCCTACCAGGGACTGCAATCGTTCAAGGCCGCTGCCGAAAGTAATGTCCCGAATTCAGTAGCCATGAAATGTGAAAAATCCTCCCTAACCTCCTTTTGCAAAAGGGGGCTGGCGGGATTTTTGATTCGGACAGAACTTCCGGCATGCGTCATATCGGCCTAGCTGATACCAAACGTGCTCAGCATCGAGAGACCGGCTTTGCGCCCTGCCCCCATGGCCAAAATGACCGTCGCCGCGCCGGTAACGATGTCGCCGCCGGCCCAGACCCTGTCCTTTGAAGTCTTACCGGATTCAAGATCCGCAACTATGTTTCCCCACTTGTTGGTTTCCAGAGCCTTTGTGGTGGAGGGAACAAGCGGATTGGCCGCATTACCTATAGCCACGATAACGGTGTCGCATTCTATGTCAAAATACTCCTCTGTGGGGACCGGTCGCCTTCTGCCCGAAGCGTCGGGTTCACCCAGTGTCATCTTCTGGCAATGAATGCCCACGGCCCAGCCGGCATCATTTCCGATTATATTGAGTGGAGCGGTAAGAAGCTGGAATTTGATTCCTTCTTCCACCGCGTGGTGAACTTCCTCAGATCTTGCAGGAAGCTCTTCCATGGTTCTTCGATAGACAATGGTAACTTCCTCTGCTCCAAGCCGGAGAGCGCTTCTCGCAGAGTCCATTGCAACGTTGCCGCCGCCGAATACGACTACTCTTCTGCCTTTGGCGATAGGTGTATCGTTTTCAGGGAAGAGGTAGGCTTTCATCAAGTTCGCGCGGGTCAGGAACTCGTTTGCTGAATAAACTCCATTCAGGTTCTCTCCCGGAATTCTCAGGAACAGAGGAGCCCCTGCGCCGGAACCGATAAATACCGCATCGTATTTCCGCTTTTCCAGAAGATCGTCCACGGTTTCTATCCGCCCGATGACCCAGTTAGTCTTGAATTCCACGCCCATGCGTCTCAACTCATCCACTTCGGAGCGCACAATGGCTTTTGGCAAACGGAATTCGGGGATTCCGTAAACCAAGACCCCTCCCAATTCATGCAGGGCCTCAAAAACAGTTACTGCTACGCCCTTTTTTATAAGCGCTCCGGCCAAAGTGAGCCCAGCAGGCCCGGACCCAACAACACCAACCCTGAGACCGGTTGGTTTGGGCAGTTCCGGCATTTTGCCTTCGCCGTGTACTGCTGCGTAATCAGCGACGAATCTTTCCAGACGCCCGATTGCGCAGGGTTCCCCCTTTTTGCCGAGCACGCACTTGGCTTCGCACTGTGATTCCTGCGGACATACCCGGCCGGCGATTCTGGGCAGACTGTTCTTTTCTTTAACCTTCCAAGCTGCTCCTATGTAATCGCCCTTCTTGACCATCTCCACGAAATCTGGAATGTCGACTTCCACCGGGCAACCGGCCATACAGACCGGCTTCTTGCAGTGAAGGCAGCGACTGGCTTCCAGTAGGGCAAGATCGTTGTCGTAACCCAGAGCCACTTCGTAAAAATTGTGAGCCCTTTCCACAGCGCTTTGCTCGGGCATTTTCTGTCTGGGAACCTTAGGTTTCTTTGCAGGTTTTACCTGTTCCGTCATCAGGCACCTCCCGGGAACGTGCACTGGCAGCCACGCGGTGATTCCCTGAACTGATTCAGAGCAATGAGTTCGGAACCTTTGTACATGGCCAACCTTTTCATCAGCAGGTCGAAATCCACTTCATGGCCATCGAATTCAGGACCGTCCACGCATCCGAACATGGTCTTACCGCCGACTTCCACTCGGCAGGCCCCACACATGCCCGTGCCATCCACCATGATCGGGTTGAGGCTGACCACAGTGGGAAGCTTGGCTGCCTTTGTGACGTTCACGACTGCCCTCATCATGGGGACCGGTCCGATGGCGACGCACAGATCTATCTTGGTGCCTTTGTCAATCAGGCTCTGCAAAACCTGGGTCACAAACCCGTGGATACCGAAAGAGCCGTCGTCAGTGGCTATAAGCAGTTCATCACTGACTTTTCTCATGTCTTCGGTCATGATCAGCAGGCCCTCGGTCCTGGCTCCTACGATTGTGATCACATGATTGCCGGCATCATGCATCCCTTTGGTGATGGGAAAAAGAGGCGCCACACCGATCCCGCCGCCGATCCCAACAACCGTGCCAATCTTATCAACATGAGTGGGCTTACCAAGGGGACCGCAAAGGTCCTGCAGTCTATCACCGACACACATAGTGCCCATAAAATAGGTGGTTACCCCCACCTCCTGCCAGACCAGCGTGATGGTGCCTTTCTCCGCATCTTTATCCGCCACGGTCAATGGAATTCTTTCGCCTTGTTCGTGGGTCCTCAGAATTATGAACTGTCCCGGTTTGTGAGCCCGGGCAATTTCAGGAGCGGAGATCACAGCGCGGTTTACACCGGGGCCGATCCGCTCTTTTTCGAGAATTTCAAACATCTAATGGAACCTCCTGGGGGTGTTGAAGAACTGATTTATCTAATGAACCAGCTGATAGTTGCGAGAACGTATTTCACCGATCCACCGTCAACCTGTAAAATCGCAGGCCAGACACGGGGTATTTCCAACCAAGTGCTTGAGGCCTGTTCACGTCAGAGGTGCATCGGTCTTAGGAAATCGCGCCAAGAAGCCTAGCATAACTCAACAATTCGGATCAATCAAAATCCGTAAAACTTCTGGAGTTTCACATCACTGAATCTTGTGCAGTATCTTCTTGAATTCGGGCAAATTTCTTATGGGATCGAAAACCCGATCACGGGCGAGCTTGTCCCCATCCGAATAACCTTTCTGAACAGCAAGGTCCAGTTGGTGCAAGGCCTCGGATTTGTTCCCAGAAAGGGCGTACATTCCAGCCAGGTTGTAAAAGTGGCCGGGGTTCCCAGGTTCGGCATTGACAGCTCGGACCATCCAGGAAATGGCCTCCGGTATTCGTCCGGACATGGCTAGACAGAGCCCGTAAGGCGAGTACAAAGCCGATGTGTCGGAACCCCCTTTGAGTCCGGTTTCAAGCAATTCCAAGGCCTCCTGAATCTTGCCTTCTTCAAGATAAATCATGGCCAAGTTTCCAAAAGCCTCAGGAATCGGCTGCTCTTGTCGAGTGAGCTTCAGGTAGCTAGAGACTGCGTCCGCTTTTCGGCCCGAGCGATAATACGCCATGGCCATGGAGAAGATCAGCTCTGGGTCATGTCCTGAAAGAAGCACTGCGGCCTTGTACTCTTCTATCGCTTTCTCGTAATTTCCGTCTTCCAGAAGGTAACTTCCCAACATCTTGTGGATTTCTACATTATCCGGCAACAGTTTGGCGGCCTTCTCCAGAGCAAATCTGGCTTCGTCCTTCTTACCTGCCCATCTAAGGGTCTTTGCCAGATTTAGATCTCTCAGGCCGAAAAAGCCTGAATCCAGGCTATCCACGCCTTGCTTGAAAAGGACGCTGCGTTCTTCCGAGGACAAGCTCCTGGCAAGCCTGACCGGCCCGTTGGCTTGTATTTTGTCGAAAATCATCTCGGCGAGAAGCTGGTGCTTCTCAATCGTTGGATGCAAGTGATCGAGAAAGCTTTCGTTTCCAGGGATACCCTCAGAGGCATTGCGCTCCAGCGCCTCTCTGTAGGGTATCAGCAGGGCATCTTCTTCCTTGACTATTGTGGCGATCTGGGCTTCCAGCGCGGATATGCACCTCAGGGGGCACACGTCCAAGTCTTTCGCCTTCGCAAAGCTAGTCTTTGCTTCAGAATCTCGCCCCGTACCTATCAAGGCCCGGCCTTCACAATAATGCGATTCAGCGAAAAGGGGGTCCTTCCGCGTCGCGTCCTGGGCTACTTTGAGAGCTTCCTGCGACTTTTCGCCTTCCAGGAGCCTCATAGCACTATCCAGGAGCTTCCTAATTTCCTTCTTTTCTGAAGCAGTTAGATTCGGGCCGTGTTCGGATTTGAAGGGAGAGAAATCCTTCAAATTTGAAGCGGGCTCCACGATTATTACGGGTACGCCGGCTTTCGTGCAAAGAGCCATCATCGCCCTGAGATTGTGGGAGAAATGTTGGACTACGCCTTTGGCGAATTCCTCGTCCCGGTGGTACATTTCCAGTCCCGCGCTTCTATCCAGGATGGCAGACACTTCCTCCTTGAGGACCGGTTTGTCTGAGTTGTGTCCCGGCCCTGAGAATTCTTTCTTTCCGGCATCCTTCGTGGGCCCGTTGGGCAGCAACGGCTGCAGCAAGACTCTGAGGGCTCGATATGTATTCAATTCCTCGAGCCGCGCCCTGGCCATCAGCAAGACGCTGCTCTGGTCCAATAACCCAGCATACGTGCGCCGCTCCAGGAACTCGTTATGGCCTGTGTAAATGACCATCAAGTCCGGCTGGTATTGAAGCGTCTCCTTGATCAATGGCACGATCCGATAGGACGCGTAAGAGATGCCCCCGACGTTTATCACCTCGAATTCCTTTTCAGGGCTTGCTGCTTTCAACAAATCCTGCAGCCATCTGGGAAACGCTGTCCTGCCGTCAAACGGGTGGCCGTACGTGGTGGACCCCCCGAAACAGAACACTCTTACCGTGCCCAGTGGCTTCGGAACTTTGAAGGAGGCTTCGTTGAAATACTTGAGTTTGGATGGCGCTGTGGACGCGACACCGTCTTTGATGGCGAACAGCGGTTGAATTCCGGAGAATCCGACAAATGGATCGTCCGAGAAATCTCGAGCAGGAATCCCCGTTACCCGAAGGAATCCTTCCACAAGAGCGAAAAACAGCACACAAACAGCGATCCCGAGGAGCAAGTCCCTTGCGAACGATCCGCCTGATTTCGACTCGTATTCCTTTTCAGGAGTAGACTTTGCCTGTCGACTGTTCTTCGGCCTCCTGGCAGAATCGGCTCTCTTCAACTTTTTGGACTGCTTCATGGGAGAGTGACGTGCCTCGGCAATTTGATCCACAGGCCACAGAGTATCACGATCTCTCGCAAACCATTATTCCTTGATGGCCCTGAACGGAGGCACCCTTAGAAATCTACACAACTCCTCCATCGGCCCATAGTCCAGGGCCTCCACAAATCGATCGATTCGGCGCGCTTGCTGCAAAACTGGAGAACCCTGAGGTATAGCTAGTAACGCCTGCTTCATCTTTGCTGCAAGCTCCGGGGAAGTGCCTTTGAGAGATGCGACAGGCCAATCTGGATACAGTGGTGTGCTGCAAGCGTCCGAAAAGTTTTCGTGCTTCATCTCATTGAGAACCAGGAAGTCTTGCATATTAATCTTACCTTCGCGCTGCATGGTCTCAAGAATGTTGTTCCTCACTGTCCCGACATCCGCTTTTCCGTCTCTCACTGCATAGACGACTTCGTCGTGAGATTCCTTGGGTGTCTCTAGGACCTGTTTGAAGTCTTTCTCCGGTATGATACCGCTCTTTACGATTTCTCCCTTGGCAAAAAGCCAGCCCCCCGGAGAGGACAATTTAGGGCAAATCAGCACCTTATTGCGCAATTCCTGGATAGATTTTGTTCCGCTGTCCCGTCGGACGAAAATTACCCCGCCCATCCGTTCACCGGACCCTTGATACTTTACCGTAACCAAGGCCTTAGCATTTTTGAGGACCTTAGCCCTCACATAGAACCACGGGTTCGTGAAAATGAATCCTGAGGGCTCTAGATCGGGAAAATCCATGAATTCAGTGAATTTCAGAGGAACTATGGTTACCTTTTCACCAATCCGTTCGCTCAAGTATTCTCCCAGAGGCCCCCATTCTCTCAGAGCGGTCTCCGCCCCCCTTTGGGCCAGCATTCCCAGTTTGACGTCGGCTTGCGCTGCGTCAGTAACCAGAATGGCCACGAGAATTGATGCGGCCAGAACGACGCGCTTCATAGTCAATCCCCCTTTCGTCTGCAACAGACCTGGATTTGGTTCGTCCGCCTGCTTTTGCTCGGTTGCTTACTGTATGTTCAGGTCAGCGACCACTGAATGTGCTTCATGCTGCCTGTCCATGCTTCGGCATTGCGGGTGCTCGTTTCCGTAGATTCAAGTACGCCCATCCCAACTACAAACCTGTTCTTATGCGGTTTTTCTGTAGCAGCTAAGTCCTGGCGAGTCTCTTCTTCCATCTCCAATAATCGCGTCTCGATCTCGTGTGTTCCGAGGCGTAGGGCTTCGACCACTTTGTTGTTGAAGCGAGTGCCCCAAAGACGCTATCTTGACTTATCGGGTTGCACTCAAGCAGGCCGGAAGCGCACACGGATTCTGGAGACTATCATGAATCGAAACATTCATGCAATCTTAACAGTGCTTCTGTTAGTTCTTTGTTCAGCGGAAGTGGCAGTTTCGGAGCCGATCCGATGGACCGCGCCCATGAACGATTATCCTACCCAGTGGTACCCCAGCGCGCCACCGCCCCAGTACAACAACCAGTACGGGTACGGCTACCAGCA